>NZ_CP114285.2:1206061-1507576 GCF_027111255.2 Flavobacterium flavigenum
AGCCGCTAAAGATTCGCTTCTTCTAATTAGTCCTTTTAATTTTCTAACTTCTAATGAATCAATATCATTCGCTTTTTTATTCTTTAAAAAGTTGATTATGTTTTCAGATTCACTGGAGTTTTTATTTAATGCCTTCGAAATTTCAGCAAATTTTAATGCCTCTTCATTAGAAACCGCAATATTTCCAGATGTCTGGTAAGCAACATGAACATCATGTCCCTGATCTACCAGCCTGTCAAAAGTTCCTCCCATTGAAATCACATCATCATCAGGATGCGGGCTGAATATGATAATTCTTTTTCTTTCCGGAGTTGCGCGTTCCGGTCTGTAAGTATCATCTGCATTTGGTTTTCCTCCGGGCCAGCCTGTAATCGTCTGCTGCATTTTATTAAACATCTTAATATTTAAATGATAAGCAGTTCCCTCTTCACTCAGGACACTTGACATTCCGTTGTCATTATAATCTTTATCAGTAAGCTTAAGAAAAGGTTTTTTCGTTAATTCGCTTAACCAGACTACAGCTTTTAGTTTTAACTCTTCATCCCACACAACTGATTTTACCAGCCATGGTGTTTTTACTCTCGTTAATTCTGATGAAGCCTCCGTATCTAAAACAAATGTGGTATTACTGTGCTGTTGCAAATAGGTTGCAGGTACTCGTGCAGAAATCTCTCCTTCTATCGTTTTTTTAATGATTTCAGCCTTACTGATTCCCCATGCCAGAAGTACAATCCTTTTGGCCGTTTTTACAGTACCAATTCCCATTGTAATGGCTTTTCGGGGTACATTATCGATTCCTAAAAATGAAGATGCTGCATCAATACGGGTCAAATGATCCAGCGTAATGCTTCTTGTCCCTGAATTTACATGAGATCCAGGCTCGTTAAATCCGATGTGACCTGTTCTTCCAATTCCTAAAAGCTGAAAATCTAAACCACCATATGATTTGATTTTCATTTCATAATCGATACAATATTGCTGTAAATCTTCATTACTGATATTTCCGTCAGGGATATTAATATTTTCGGGATAAATATCAATATGATCAAAAAGGTGCTCATGCATAAAATGCCAATAGCTCTGAATATTGTTTCTTTCCATTGGATAATATTCATCCAGATTGAAAGTTACCACATTAGCAAAACTTAAACCTTCCTCTTTATGCAGTCTTACAAGCTCTTCGTAAACTTTAACCGGTGAAGATCCTGTTGCTAATCCTAAAACGCAAGGCTCATTTAATTCTTCCTTCCTTTGAATTATGTTTGCTATTTCCTGTGCTACTAATACAGAAGCTTCCTGAGAGGATTCGAAAATTACATTGTGAATCTTCTCAAATCGTGTTTCTTCAAATTTTCCAGCCTCTTTAAAATTTATACCTTCTTTAATCATTTGCCTGTTCCTTTAATTATAATAGTATAAAATTAACACTTCGTTTATCTGTAAAATTAAAAATTCGACTAATAACCTCTTAGCTTCGGCAAAAGACAAAATCGGAAACAAAAAAGAGGAATCGTCATTTATTGTGGGTTTGTATTTAGTTTTCGACCACATTTATTTCGCCAATAGAAAATACCTGGCCTTTTCTTCCATCATTTGATTTAGCGACAAATCGCAGATATCTTGCCTTGCTTTGGGTAAATGTTTTTACCTGCTCTATGGGGTTGTTTTTAATGTTCGAAAATTCTCCCTGAGATTGCATGGTCCATTTGCTATTATCTAAACTGGTATAGAACTCATATTTTGATATCAGGTTAAGATTATTTCCTACTTGCTGAGGAATATAAGTGAAGCCATTTATTTTGATCGTGGTTCCCATATCAATTACTAATTCCTCTGAAAGATTATTACTCCCGCCACCAAAATCCCAGTCTGTATCAGGATTTCCGTCTATTATTCTATTTACAGAGTTCATATCCCCACTCGAAGTGCTCACAACTTTCCATTTCTCTTTTGAAACTCCATACTTTGCTGTTGTGACTGCACTGCTGCTATTTTCATTTTTATGGACTGCTATCGCTTTTATCACTACTGCTTTATTGTACTTAAAACCCTCCTTATACAAGTTACTTTTTACAGATGGCTTAGAACCATCAGTAGTATAATAAATATCATTCCCTTCTTCAGATTTCATAGATACATTTCCATTTTTATCACGCCCAATGACAGGAGACTTCACAAAAGTTGGCGCATTATAAGCTTCAATATTCGAAATTACAACACACGCTTTTGAGTCGGTAATGTTTATTTTAAGTGCCGAGGCCTTAATTCTGTCTATCCTTAAAATTCTTTTATAGCCAATAGTGGTTTCATTGGCAACCGTTTTCCAGTTTCCATCAATCCTGGCTTCAACTGTAAAAGCCTTAATGCGTTGTCCTAATTTTATATATTCCTGAAGCAGAATCCGATTGATTGCTAAAGGTTTTCCAAAATCAAATACAATTGAAGCTTTTTTTACATTATCGTCTGTAGCCCAGTAAGTATTTCTATCTCCGTCTGTTACATTTTTTGCTGTAAATAAAGAACTGTTTCCTCTTACATTATCAGCAGAAACTTTTGTCCCTGCTAATAATTCCGTTTTAAAATCGGCTTTTATGGTTGAAATTAATTCTGTTAGCCGCGCTTCGTCATTTTCATGAACCAAACCTCTTTTATCAACCGGGAGATTCAATAATAAATTCGCATTACGGCCAATAGATTCATAATATATATCAACCATTTCATCAAGTGAGCGTACTTTGTCATCTTCAATACTATGATAAAACCAACCTGGTCTGATGGAAACATCGGCTTCACCCGGAACCCATTTTTCGCCGTCTTCATGCCCCGACATAAATTCAGTATAATGAACTTTGCCCGCTAATTCATCTTTTTGACGTAAAAGCGACCAATTGGTTTTTCCGGCACGTCCTTCTTCATTTCCAATCCATCTCGCTTCAGACGGACCGACTCCCCAGACCAAAGTTTTAGGTGCAGTTTTGTAGATGAGTTTATAGGTTTCATCCCAATCGTAGTATTCCAGCGTATTGATTTTTCTTGTTTCATTGGCTCCGCCATAATAACCATCACCACCATTGGCACCATCAAACCACATTTCGAAAACATCACCATAATTAGTAAGCAACTCTTTCAGCTGATTTCTGAAATAGGTGATGTATTCCGGTTTACCGTATTGAGCATGGTTTCTATCCCATGGTGAAAGATACAGCCCTAATTTTAAACCATACTCTTTGCAGGCAGCAGCCAATTCTTTTACAACATCTCCTTTTCCGTTTTTCCAGGGAGAATTTTTAACAGAGCGTTCTGTGTAAGCTGATGGCCATAAGCAAAAACCGTCATGATGTTTGGCCACTAAAATGATTCCCTTCATTCCTGCCTGTTTGACAATACGCGCCCATTGCCTTGTATCTAAAGCTGTTGGATTAAACAATTCAGGCGATTCATCTCCATAACCCCATTCTTTGTTAGTGAACGTATTTAAAGAGAAATGAACAAAAGCATAAAATTCCATTTCATGCCAATCCAATTGTTTTTGTGTTGGCAACGGACCAAATGGCTCGGGAGATTTCACGATTTCCTGAGAACAGATTGGTGTTATGATTAAAAAATAACTCAGCAATAAAAAAATATTTTTCATCAGGACTCTAATTAATATTTTGTTAGAAAGGTAATTAAGATTTAAATTTAAGATAAATCAATATTCTGATTTATACTATTTCGACCAACAACATTTTTAAAGGAGTATTGGAGTCATTCTTTACTACATGACAATTCTATACTTCTATTTTTAGATTCAGTTTAATCATTATATAATTATATTTGTCAGCATCTCACAATTAGAATCATGAACAGGATATATTCTGATAACGGAACACTATTCCTTGGCCTGGAATCTGAAAAAACTCAGTTACTGGATAGCCCTGTTCAATTTAGTGTATATACTGTTATATTCATTAGTGAAGGTGAAGGAATTTATCATGCAGACTTTGCTTCTTTTACATTTAAAGCTCCTGTGGTACTTTTCTCTACTCCTCAGCAGTGCATTTATATCAGAGAAACTAAAAAAATAACCTTAACAACTTTACAATTTCACGGAGACTTTTACTGTATTGAATTTCACAGAAATGAGGTAGCCTGCAACGGATTGTTATTCAATAATATTTATCTGGAACCTTCTGTAAAACTAACAGATGAACAGCATACCTTTTATACGCAGATAACAGCCAATATTGCTGAAGAATTACTGCAGAGAGAACCCTCAGAAATTGTACTTAGAGCGCTTTTACAGCTTTTTCTCGCCAAGTCAAGCAGTATCAAGATGAACAGTTCAGACAGGTTGAAATTGAAGAAGGACGAAAAAATGGATGATTTCAGAATACTGCTGGAAGAAAATTTTCTGACCCTGCATAAACCTGGTGATTATGCATCATTGTTATCCATTACGCCAAACAGCCTGACCAAACAATGTAATAATCGCTTTGGTAAAACACCAACACAACTGATTCAGGAACGTTTAATTCTTGAGGCTAAAAAACATCTTCACCTTACAAGACTCAGCATTAAAGAAATTGCATTTGCTTTAAAATTCCAGGACGAATATTATTTCAGTCGTGTGTTTAAAAAAATGACAAAAATGTCACCTCAAATGTTTAGAAAAACCACCGGCATATCCATTGTAGCAGATTTGTCTAAGGAATAACATTTTTTGTCCATCCTTTCAATCAATTTACTGAATTAGCTTTGCATTGTAACTATAAAAAAATAAACAATGAAAAGTAGCATTCTAAACACAATAGCAAATCTGGACAAAGCCGGAAAAAAGATGGTTCGAGCAGGCATCGTGATAGTTTTTCTGTGGATTGGCGGACTCAAATTCTTCACTTACGAAGCTGACGGGATTGTGCCCTTTGTAGCAAACAGTCCATTTATGTCTTTTTTTTACGAAACCCCTTCAGATTATAAAAATTATACAAACAAAGAAGGTGAACTAATTGCTGAAAATCACCAGTGGCACATAAACAATAATACTTACGGTTTTTCAAATGGACTGGGTATTTTGTTGATAGGCATTGCATTTCTGGTTGCAATTCATAATTGGGCACCACTAGCCAGTATCATTGGCAGTATATTGGTTTTTATACTCACCATCGGAACACTTTCATTTTTAATTACTACACCCGAAAGCTGGGTTCCTCATCTGACAGATCATCAATTTGGCTTCCCGTACTTATCAGGAAGAGGAAGACTAGTTCTTAAAGATATTGTTATACTTGGCGCATCATTAATAACGATGAGTGAATCTGCAACACTTTATCTAAAAAGAAAGGGATAACAATAAACGTGTTAAACAAAAAAAAAGACTCTGTAATTTAATGCATACCAGAGTCTTTTAAAAGCTTTACTTAAAAAGTTTTATAGTACCTTCCAGATTTTCCTTTTCTATAAAAGCATTTATGTATTCCTGAACTTCATTTTTAAACTCTGTAGAAGTTTCAAAGAAATTAATGTGAAATTCATCATCCTGATCGGTAATGTGAATAATTTCCGTATATCCGCGGGAGATTAAATTTCCCTTTAATTTTATAACATTTTGCTGCTGATGGTTATTCAAATCTTTTCGCACCTGCAGTTTTACAGACTTTTCCATTTTTTCATATTTAAAAACCAAACTTTAAACATAAAAATAGAAAAAAAATGAATTCAAAAATCAAATCTTTTTTGGATTTTACTCTAATTTATTAACATTAACACAATTGGCATTTATTGCTAAAATTGTGAGGCTTCTTTTAAAAATGAGTTTGAATCTAAAAATTAATCAATCACTCATTGAATACAAGAATAAATACATATGAGACGTTTCGGAAATAAATTATACTACTGTTAAATTTCCCATTTGTATAAATTAATTTGTGGATATTTTTTTAGCTAATTTTCTAAAATTGACTAATTTTTGACTAATTTTCGGCTAATGTTGCGGGTTTCTATTTTTATCCCTCACTTTTACTATATTATCTAATTAATTATAAATACAATGTCAACAACCAAAAATTTAAAATTCGAAACACTACAGGTACATGCAGGGCAAGTTCCTGATCCAACAACAGGGTCAAGAGCAGTGCCAATTTATCAAACGAGTTCATATGTGTTTGAAAATGCACAACATGGTGCCAACCTGTTTGCATTGAAAGCGTTCGGAAATATTTACACCCGCCTTCAAAATCCCACCACAGATGTTTTTGAAAAACGTATTGCTGCATTAGAGGGAGGTGTTGCTGCATTAGCAACTGCTTCAGGACAGGCGGCACAATTTATTGCATTAAACAATATTTTGGAAGCCGGAGACAACTTTGTATCAAGCAGCAATATCTACGGAGGTACTTACAATCAATTCAAAGTCGCCTTCAAAAGAATCGGAGTTACCGTTCAATTCACAAAAGAGACTACAGCCGAAGCTTTTGAGTCACTAATTAACGAAAACACCAAAGCATTATATCTGGAAACAATTGGAAATCCGAGTTACGACATTCCTGACTTTGATAAAATTGCAGCTGTTGCTAAAAAACATGATCTGCCTTTGATTGTTGATAATACATTTGGAGCTGGCGGTTATTTATTCAGACCCTTGGAACATGGGGCTGCTATAGTGGTTGAATCTGCAACAAAATGGATTGGTGGTCATGGTACAAGTATAGGCGGTGTGATTGTTGACGGAGGAACCTATAACTGGGGCAATGGGAAATTCAAACAATTTTCAGAACCTTCTGAAGGCTATCACGGACTAGTTTTCGCTGATGCTTTTGGAGTTAGTAGTCCGTTTGGTAACATTCAGTTTGCAATCCGCGCGCGTGTCGAAGGTCTACGTGATTTTGGTCCAGCTATCTCACCATTCAATTCATTCCAGCTAATTCAAGGGTTAGAAACATTATCGTTACGTGTTCAGCGCCATGTTGATAACGCTTTAGAAATTGCGAAATGGCTGGAAGCGCATCCACAGGTTGAGAAAGTAAATTATCCGGGACTTGAAAGTTCGCCAAGTTATGCTAATGCACAGAAATATTTTAAAAAAGGATACGGTGCAGTTTTGTCATTTCAAATAAAAGGCGATGTTACAAAAGCAGATGCGTTTATTGACAGCTTAGAATTAATCAGCCATTTGGCCAATGTAGGTGATACAAAATCCCTGATTATTCACCCTGCAGCAACAACACATCAGCAACTGAGTGAAGAAGCACAAAAAGCAGCTGGAGTATTTGTCGGACTCCTTCGCTTATCTGTCGGAATTGAGCATATCGATGATATCAAAGCAGATCTGCAACAAGCTTTTGATAAAATAAAGTAAAAATCAGTACATAGAATCTTAACTTATATTTGAATTATTAAAAGTAAAAAAGAGCCTGCAAAATACTTATTTTGCAGGCTCTTAAATTTTACTGCCACACAACATTTAGCTATAATTTAATATCCAACTTTTGTACCTGATCCGTAATTTCCTCCAATAAAAAAAATCGCAATTACTTTTGTATAAGTAATTGCGATTTAGTACTCAGAGCGGGAGTTGAACCCGCACGGACATTGCTGTCCACTGGATTTTAAGTCCAGCGTGTCTACCAATTTCACCATCCGAGCATTTTGTGGTACCTCCAGGGATCGAACCAGGGACACATGGATTTTCAGTCCATTGCTCTACCATCTGAGCTAAGGTACCTCATTTTAAACAAAAAACCCTATTCATTTTCAGAATAGGGTTCTTAAAGAAAGGCGACGACATACTCTCCCACAAAACTGCAGTACCATCTGCGCAGGCGGGCTTAACTTCTCTGTTCGGGATGGGAAGAGGTGAGCCCCGCCGCAATAACCACCTTAAGGTTTTTGGTTTGTAGTTTATTGTTTTTAGTTTTCACTTATAACACCTGACTTATAACCGCTCGCGTCGAGCAAATATCTTAACATACTGAGATAAAAAATATAAATAGTTTAGAAAGTTTCTCCCTCCCGTCTTTTGGACAGGAGGAAAAGGGTGTACATAAGCTTACGGATTATTAGTACTACTCGACTATGACATTACTGCCTTTACATCTATAGCCTATCAACGTGGTCATCTTCCACGATCCTTAAAAGAAATCTCATCTTGTGGTGGGTTTCGCGCTTATATGCTTTCAGCGCTTATCCCTTCCCAACGTAGCTACTCTGCGGTGCCCCTGGCGGGACAACAGATACACTAGAGGTTAGTCCAATTCGGTCCTCTCGTACTAGAATCAGATCCACTCAAATTTCTAACGCCCACAGTAGATAGAGACCGAACTGTCTCACGACGTTCTGAACCCAGCTCGCGTGCCACTTTAATGGGCGAACAGCCCAACCCTTGGGACCTTCTCCAGCCCCAGGATGTGACGAGCCGACATCGAGGTGCCAAACCCCCCCGTCGATATGAGCTCTTGGGGGAGATCAGCCTGTTATCCCCGGCGTACCTTTTATCCTTTGAGCGATGGCCCTTCCATGCGGAACCACCGGATCACTATGCTCTACTTTCGTACCTGATCGACCTGTATGTCTCTCAGTCAAGCTCCCTTATGCCATTGCACTCTACGCACGGTTACCAAGCGTACTGAGGGAACCTTTAGAAGCCTCCGTTACTCTTTTGGAGGCGACCACCCCAGTCAAACTACCCACCAAGCACTGTCCCCCGCAACACGGGGTTAGGCCTCAGATAAACAAAGGGTTGTATTTCAACAATGACTCCACAACGCCTGGCGACGCCGCTTCATAGTCTCCAACCTATCCTACACATCATTTATCCAAGGTCAATACTAAGCTATAGTAAAGGTGCACAGGGTCTTTTCGTCCCACTGCGGGTAAACGGCATCTTCACCGTTACTACAATTTCACCGAGCTCATGGCTGAGACAGTGTCCAGATCGTTACACCATTCGTGCAGGTCGGAACTTACCCGACAAGGAATTTCGCTACCTTAGGACCGTTATAGTTACGGCCGCCGTTTACTGGGGCTTCAATTCAATGCTTCTCCGAAGATAACATCTCCTCTTAACCTTCCAGCACCGGGCAGGTGTCAGGCCCTATACTTCATCTTACGATTTTGCAGAGCCCTGTGTTTTTGATAAACAGTCGCCTGGACCTCTTCACTGCGGCCCCGATTGCTCGGGGCGACCCTTCTCCCGAAGTTACGGGTCTATTTTGCCTAATTCCTTAGCCATGAATCTCTCGAGCACCTTAGGATTCTCTCCTCAACTACCTGTGTCGGTTTACGGTACTGGTACTAATTACCTGAAGTTTAGAGGTTTTTCTTGGAAGCCCTTAGGCGCACTATCTCTTTGTCCGAAGACTCCGAGTACTATCGTATTTCACCAAAACCTGCGGATTTGCCTACAGGTCTTATAGCTAGGTACTTTAACGAACTATTCCGTCAGTTCGCGGCGCTTTCATCACTCCGTCACCCCATCACAGTAATTAGTAGTACGGGAATATTAACCCGTTGGCCATCGACTGTCCCTTTCGGGTTCGCCTTAGGACCAGACTAACCCACAGCTGATTAGCATAGCTGTGGAAACCTTAGTTTTTCGGTGTGCGGGTTTCTCGCCCGCATTATCGTTACTTATGCCTACATTTTCTTTTCCAGCCAGTCCAGCATACCTTACGATACACCTTCAACCCTGCTGGAATGCTCCCCTACCACTTACAATTGCTTGTAAATCCATAGCTTCGGTAATATGCTTATGCCCGATTATTATCCATGCTCGTCCGCTCGACTAGTGAGCTGTTACGCACTCTTTAAATGAATGGCTGCTTCCAAGCCAACATCCTAGCTGTCTGGGCAGACAAACCTCGTTCTTTCAACTTAGCATATATTTGGGGACCTTAGCTGATGGTCTGGGTTCTTTCCCTCTCGGACTTGGACCTTAGCACCCAAGCCCTCACTGTTATCAATCATTATATAGCATTCGGAGTTTGTCAGGAATTGGTAGGCGGTGAAGCCCCCGCATCCAATCAGTAGCTCTACCTCTATATAACTAAAATAACGCTGCACCTAAATGCATTTCGGGGAGTACGAGCTATTTCCGAGTTTGATTGGCCTTTCACCCCTACCCACAGGTCATCCGAAGACTTTTCAACGTCAACCGGTTCGGTCCTCCACTGTGTGTTACCACAGCTTCAACCTGCCCATGGGTAGATCACACGGTTTCGCGTCTAACACTACTGACTAAAGCGCCCTATTCAGACTCGCTTTCGCTACGGATCCGTGGCTTAACCACTTAACCTTGCCAGCAACGTTAACTCGTAGGCTCATTATGCAAAAGGCACGCCGTCACCCCACGAAAGGGCTCCGACCGCTTGTAAGCGTATGGTTTCAGGATCTATTTCACTCCGTTATTCACGGTTCTTTTCACCTTTCCCTCACGGTACTGGTTCACTATCGGTCTCTCAGGAGTATTTAGCCTTAGCGGATGGTCCCGCCAAATTCAGACAGGGTTTCACGTGCCCCGCCCTACTCAGGATACCACTATCTATTATACTTGTTACCCATACGGGGCTATCACCCTCTATGGCCCGACTTTCCAGTCAGTTCCGGTTCCGTGTACATAAAATATCGTGGTCCTACAACCCCAATCATGCCGTAACAAAATTGGTTTGGGCTAATCCGCGTTCGCTCGCCACTACTTACGGAATCACTTTTGTTTTCTTCTCCTCCGCCTACTTAGATGTTTCAGTTCAGCGGGTTTGCCCACCTATCGGTGTACTATGTCTTCAACATAGTGGGTTGCCCCATTCGGGTATCTGCGGATCAAATGGTGTGTGCCCATACCCGCAGCTTTTCGCAGCTTATCACGCCCTTCATCGCCTCTGAGAGCCTAGGCATCCCCCATACGCCCTTATTTTGCTTATTGTACCAATCATTCAATTAAGAATGACCGTTTTTTTTTGTTTTTTGCTCTTTGTATTACTACAAAAACAAAAAACGCTTTCTACTTTTTAAATTTTTCTTATCTCAATATGTCAATGAACTTTAACTTACCATTTTCATGATAGTTTCGTGGAGAATAACGGAGTCGAACCGTTGACCTCCTGCGTGCAAGGCAGGCGCTCTAGCCAGCTGAGCTAATCCCCCATTTTCTTAGTGATGAGTTATTAGTTATGAGTTATGAATTATTGCTCATAAGGCCTCAACCTCTAAAATTTCCTTTTTTAAGTTAAAAGAGTAGTCCCGGGCAGACTCGAACTGCCGACCCCTACATTATCAGTGTAGTACTCTAACCAGCTGAGCTACGAGACTCTGTTTTTACTTAATTTTCATTATTTTTTTAAATTAACAGCAAGAGTAATCGAACCTTACGATTCAGAAACTTCAAAATATCCATCTTTTATCCCCAACGTGTGTTGCCACTAACATATGGGGCTCTAGAAAGGAGGTGTTCCAGCCGCACCTTCCGGTACGGCTACCTTGTTACGACTTAGCCCTAGTTACCAGTTTTACCCTAGGCAGCTCCTTGCGGTCACCGACTTCAGGCACCCCCAGCTTCCATGGCTTGACGGGCGGTGTGTACAAGGCCCGGGAACGTATTCACCGGATCATGGCTGATATCCGATTACTAGCGATTCCAGCTTCACGGAGTCGAGTTGCAGACTCCGATCCGAACTGTGACCGGCTTTGTAGATTCGCTCCTGGTCGCCCAGTGGCTGCTCTCTGTACCGGCCATTGTAGCACGTGTGTAGCCCAAGGCGTAAGGGCCGTGATGATTTGACGTCATCCCCACCTTCCTCACAGTTTGCACTGGCAGTCTTGTTAGAGTTCCCGACATGACTCGCTGGCAACTAACAACAGGGGTTGCGCTCGTTATAGGACTTAACCTGACACCTCACGGCACGAGCTGACGACAACCATGCAGCACCTTGTAATTTGTCTTGCGAAAGATCTGTTTCCAAACCGGTCAAACTACATTTAAGCCTTGGTAAGGTTCCTCGCGTATCATCGAATTAAACCACATGCTCCACCGCTTGTGCGGGCCCCCGTCAATTCCTTTGAGTTTCAAACTTGCGTTCGTACTCCCCAGGTGGGATACTTATCACTTTCGCTTAGCCACTGAAGTTGCCCCCAACAGCTAGTATCCATCGTTTACGGCGTGGACTACCAGGGTATCTAATCCTGTTCGCTACCCACGCTTTCGTCCATCAGCGTCAATCCATTAGTAGTAACCTGCCTTCGCAATTGGTATTCCATGTAATCTCTAAGCATTTCACCGCTACACTACATATTCTAGTTACTTCCTAATAATTCAAGTCCAGCAGTATCAATGGCCGTTCCACCGTTGAGCGATGGGCTTTCACCACTGACTTACTAGACCGCCTACGGACCCTTTAAACCCAATGATTCCGGATAACGCTTGGATCCTCCGTATTACCGCGGCTGCTGGCACGGAGTTAGCCGATCCTTATTCTTACGATACCGTCAAGCTGATTCACGAATCAGTGTTTCTTCTCGTATAAAAGCAGTTTACAATCCATAGGACCGTCATCCTGCACGCGGCATGGCTGGATCAGGCTTGCGCCCATTGTCCAATATTCCTCACTGCTGCCTCCCGTAGGAGTCTGGTCCGTGTCTCAGTACCAGTGTGGGGGATCTCCCTCTCAGGACCCCTACCCATCGTTGCCATGGTAAGCCGTTACCTTACCATCTAGCTAATGGGACGCATGCTCATCTTTTACCGTTGTGACTTTAATAGTAGATTGATGCCAACTCACTATACCATGGGGTATTAATCCAAATTTCTCTGGGCTATCCCCCTGTAAAAGGTAGATTGCATACGCGTTACGCACCCGTGCGCCGGTCTCTAGCACCGAAGTGCTATACCCCTCGACTTGCATGTGTTAAGCCTGCCGCTAGCGTTCATCCTGAGCCAGGATCAAACTCTTCATCGTATATTTTAATATTATATCACGACGAATATCTATCGGTTCTTTTTCGAATCTAACGATTCCATTACTCTTATTTCTTTTGCCTTAACATCTCTGTTAAGACGGCTGTCAATTCAATATGTCTACGAACGTATCTTCTTTTTATTTTCGCTTGTGTTTCAAAGCGGGTGCAAAAGTAGTCTACTTATTTAGATTTACAAGCTTTTTTACAGAGTTTTTTGAAATTTTTTCGAAACTTTTTCCTAACACTCTGATAACAATAAATTTAGATTAGAAATAAAAAACAAAAAAACAAAACCTTTTCTTACTTTTTTAATTTTTTATTAATTTTAATCTATCAAAAAGAACTGATTTTATAGAATTGGCAACTATTAAGTATTTGATAAGTAAAATTTCAAATAACAATAATACAGAGAACTTTCTCAAAACGGATCAATACGAAATGTTGTGGGGAAATATTAAAAAACTAAATATCATAAAACAAAAAGAGGATAATCAGTTACGATTATCCTCTCGAGTGATCCCAGAAGGATTCGAACCTTCGACCTACGCATTAGAAGTGCGTTGCTCTATCCAGCTGAGCTATGGAACCATTTCTTTTTAAACTTATGGCAAAGTTTTGTCGGGGTGGCAGGATTCGAACCTGCGGCCTCCTGCTCCCAAAGCAGGCGCGATAACCGGGCTACGCTACACCCCGAGGCAAAATTAAGCGGAGAGACAGGGACTCGAACCCTGGCGACGGTTACCCGTCGACAGATTAGCAATCTGCTCCATTACCGCTCTGGCACCTCTCCATGCTCAAGGAATTGATTCCCGTTTTGCGGTTGCAAATGTAAGACAACATTCGATATCTCACAACTATTTTTGTGCTTTTTTCAATCTTTTTTTAATCTTTTTTTTAAAACACTTCACAATCAAACAAATAGAATTAACAAAAAAATCATCTAAATTTAAAATCTGCCCTATTCCATACAAAATTTGAATTTGTTCAAATAAACAGTAAATTTGCTTTACTAACTAATATTAAACAGAACATGAACAAAAGAGTTGTTATCGTTTCTGCCGTTAGAACGCCTATCGGAAGTTTCATGGGAGGTCTATCTACCGTACCCGCACCAAAATTAGGAGCCGCTGCCATAAAAGGAGCGCTCCAAAAAATTAATCTTGACCCAAAACTGGTCGATGAAGTTTTCATGGGTAATGTAATTCAGGCCGGTGTTGGTCAGGCTCCTGCCCGTCAGGCTGCACTTTTTGCAGGTTTGCCCGAAGAAGTTGCCGCTACAACAGTAAACAAAGTATGCGCTTCCGGAATGAAAGCTGTCATGTTCGCTGCTCAGGCAATTTCCTGCGGAGATGCTGAAATTGTAGTAGCCGGAGGAATGGAAAGTATGAGTTTGATTCCACATTACGTACAAATGCGTGCAGGAAACAAATTTGGTCCTGCCACAATGCTCGACGGAATGCAAAAAGATGGATTAACAGATGCTTACGATAACAACGCAATGGGAGTTTGTGCGGATTTGTGTGCCACTGAATATAAAATCACCCGTGAAGAACAAGATGCTTTCGCAATTCAGTCATACGAGAGAAGTGCAAAAGCCTGGGATGCCGGAAAATTTGACAATGAAGTTGTTCCCGTTGAAGTTCCACAAAGACGCGGTGAACCGGTTATATTTTCAAAAGACGAAGAATACACGAATGTAAAATTGGATAAAATACCTTCGTTAAGTGCCGTTTTCACAAAAGACGGAACCGTAACGGCTGCAAATGCTTCTACAATCAATGACGGAGCTGCTGCTTTAATTTTAATGTCTGAAGAAAAAGCAAATTCATTAGGTTTAAAACCGCTTGCTTACATTAAAGGCTATGCCGATGCGGCACAGGAACCAAAATGGTTTACGACAAGCCCTGCAAAAGCATTACCAAAAGCGTTGGACAAAGCCGGAATCTCAATCTCAGATGTAGATTATTTCGAATTCAACGAAGCATTTTCTGTTGTTGGCTTAGCCAATGCAAAAATCTTAAATCTCGATAATGATAAAGTAAATGTAAACGGTGGAGCAGTTTCTTTAGGCCATCCTCTGGGTGCTTCAGGAGCACGCATCATTGTTACATTACTAAATGTACTGGAACAAAACAATGCCAAAACCGGAGCTGCTGCAATATGCAACGGCGGCGGCGGAGCATCTGCCATTGTTATTGAGAGAGCTTAAATAAATATTCATATCAGGAGTTATAAATCGAATAACTCCTGATTTTTAACTTATAAATTTCCATACATGTACGGAATTTGCAATTTAGCCATAGTACCCGTTCGATCTGAAGCCAGTGACAGGAGTGAAATTGTTACACAACTTTTATTTGGAGAACATATCGAAATTTTAGAACGCAAAAATCAATGGGCACGAATCAGGATTCAGTTTGATGATTACGAAGGCTGGGTAGATTCTAAACAATATCAGGAAATTACCAAAGATCAATTTAATCAGTTAAGTAAAGAAGCCATTATCTTAAATGCCGATTTAATTGATTATATCACGGCACCGGATAATTTATTGCTTCCTATTCCGCTTGGTGCTTCATTGTCGTTTTTAAACAACAGCGAAATCAACACTTCAAATTTTGATTTCGAAGGCACCAAAACAAGTGGCATAAAACCTAAAAGCGCTCTTATAAACACCGCGTTTATGTACCTAAATGCACCTTATCTTTGGGGCGGAAAAACGCCTTTCGGTATTGATTGCTCAGGTTTTACACAAATGGTTTACAAATTAAACGGTTATAAAATTCACCGCGATGCCTCTCAGCAGGCCCTCGATGGAGAGCCTTTAAGTTTTATTGAAGAAAGTGAACCTGGAGACTTGGCTTTTTTTGATAATGAAGAAGGAAATATCATTCATGTCGGAATCATCATGGACAATAATTACATCATTCACGCAAGTGGAAAAGTCCGCATCGACCGTCTGGACCACCTTGGAATTTACAATCCTGAATTAAAGAAACATACGCACAACCTCAGAGTAATTAAGAAAATTATTTAATTTCCATTTTTCGCGTAGCAACTTCTAAAAAAGCAAAATGACTAAAATTGAATTATCAAAAACAGGCTTTCAAATTAATGGTACAACCATCGAATTCCCAATTGGCATCACAATTTTACAAGAAGCTTTAGGAAATTCCAGATACGTTAAAAAAAAATACAATCATATCTACACCTGGGACGATCAAGGCATAATGGCTTTTTCAAAAGAAGGAGACAAAGTAGAAAGTCTTGCGATTGAATTTGAAGTTAAAGAATATGATTATTGTGCAAAAAACATTTTTACCGGAGAATTTATTTTCGAAGGAGAAGAATTGTTTCACTACTACGAAAACAACAAAAAACAGCTTGTAAAACTTTTTAAAGGTGACAGAAGCGGTGCTTTTATTTTAAACGGAATTAGCGTTTGGTTTGACAAAGAAGACGGCAAAATCACAAGTTTAAGCATTTCCCCACGTGAGGAAGAAGAAAAAAAAGTTTCAGCTCCTGTTGATCCCGAATTCAAATTCTTTCAGCCACTTTGGAAAGAATGGATTTCTGAAATCAATAAAATTATTTCTGAGAACAATGATTATTACAATCTTGCAGAAGGAATTTCAGAAGAAGACATCAACAATCACTCGGTTATTGAAGATGAAATAAAAATGCCTCTTACGCTAGTAAATTTCTACAAAGTACATAATGTTGATTATGATGCTGTAACTTCAACTTTTCAGATTTTAATCAATAATTGGCCTTACGAATTAATTCCTTTTCAAGACATTGCAGAAGAATGGAATTCAATACAAGATCTACAATTTGATGAAGACGATTTACCGGAACAGGAAATTGACTTCGAAAAAATCAATACAACCAATTACGCCAATCCAAAATGGATTCCGTTTGCCACAGGAAGAAACGGCGATTATTTACTTTTTGATACCGATCCTGCTTCAAAAGGAAAATATGGACAAATCATCGAACTTCAAAACGAATCCTGGTCTAGAGATATCGTTGCAGAATCGTTAGAAGAATTAATTCAAAACGAAATCAACAACCTAAAAACCGGCAAAACCAAGCATTTTGATTTTATCATTGGTAAACAGAATTAAAGCACGCGGACAAAACAGATTCGCTTTCGCGAAGACGCAGATTTTTACGGATTTTATTTTTTATTTCTCTCACAGATTTAGCAGATAAAACAGATTTTTAAAATGCTTAATCATAATCATCTTGTCCAAATATTATAATGTCATTTTTTCGAATAATAAAGAAACAAGCAAACCAGCCAATGTGATATTCACCCCATGGCATTGTTGAAACAATTATTCTATCAGTTACATCATTCAATAATTGATCAACAAAATCTTGAATCATAGTTTTAATTTCTTGTTCAGAATAATTTATTCTTTTATAACAAGAGCCTACAATAGCTAAACTTAACAAGTTTCTTTTAAATTCTTCACTATTAATCTCAAAAAGCCCAATTTTTCTAAAACTTTCTAACGAATTAAAATCCATTGAAAACTCTGTAAAAAAAACATCGTCATTATATCTCCATTTTTTGTCTATGTCTTTATGTTTGAGTAATTCATAGATAAAATCATGAATTTGATTATTAGCTTCAATTCGAATTAATCCTCCTGTATTTTGATTTTTTACTTCGTTTATTTCTTTACTAATACTCCCTGAAAAAACTAAAGAAGATTTCGTTCCAATCCGCTTAAAAATAATTCCTTTATTAAAAGATAAACTTGAATAAACTGAATAGAATTTTGTCGATTCTAACTTTGAATTATCTAATTCTAATAAATCTAAATCGTTAATTTTCATAGTTATATTTGTAAATGGAAACAAAAAATTAGTGAAATTCGCGTAATTCGTGGCTAAAAAACTAAGCACTCAATCGAATCGTCTTCCTAAACTCAGAAGGACTATACCCCTTTTGCTTTCTAAAGAATTTATTAAAATGGCTTTCATCCGTAAAACCAAATTCATACGCAATCTCATTAATGCGTTTATCACTAAACTGCAAGCGATGTTCTATCAGTTTGGTTTTGTAATTACTGATATATTGCTGCATTGTTTCGCTCGCATGTTTCTTAAAATAACGCCCTAAATAGGTATTCGAAATTCCGAAATAATCACTGATTGATTCGGCTTTGATTTTCTCCGGATAATAAATATTGTTCTGAATGTATTGCAGAATATCCATCGCTTTAGCCTCTGTATCAATAGTAACCTGTTCCGGAAGATATTTTGCAATATTTCTGGCCACAATAATAATCAGTGTATTAACCAATTGCTGAATCAATTCCTGATTGTAAATATCCTTATCGTTTTTTTCCCGGCAAATGGCTTCAATCATCACCTTTACCAGACATTTATCAGGATCATTTTTCAAAATGCAGCCCGGCTGATGGTTTGCATTTTGCAGAATATATTCCAGCCGCTGAATATTTTCATTCTGCAGACTTGAATTTTTTAAATAAATATCATTAAACCTCAAAAAGAAAAATTTCGTTTCGGTTTCGATTGTAAAATTATGGCAATCATCAGGCGTCAATAAAAACAAATGTCCAGGGTCATAACTAAAAATATTTTTATTGATACATTGAGAACCTGTACCCTCCAAAATATAAACCAGTTCGAAAAAATTATGACGATCGCCTACATCCGGATATTCGCTCAGCGTTTCAAAGGAAACCGTAAAAGGTTCATATAAATTTTCTTTTTTCATGTAGAAATTATTTGAAGTTGCAAATATACCTAAAAAACACAAAAATATACCAATTAACAATCACAAAAACAGTATAATTTTGCTTCATCAATTTTTTAAAAAAAAAATCACCATTATGGAATATAGAAAATTAGGCAGCTCAGAACTTGAATTATCAACCATCACTTACGGTGCTTTTGCAATTGGCGGAACTATGTGGGCAGGAACAGATAAAAAAGATTCAATCGACTCTATTCACGCCTCAATCGATCACGGGGTTACCACAATCGACACCGCTCCTTTTTACGGATTCGGCTTAAGCGAAGAAATGATTGGCGAAGCTGTCAAAAGTCACGATCGTTCAAAAATTCAGTTATTGACTAAATTCGGTTTGGTTTGGGACGGAAGCAATAACGGAAAAGGCGATTACTTTTTTGATGCCGATGACAACGGTAAAAAAGTGCCGATTTACAAATATTCATCCAAACAAAATGTAATCAAAGAAATCGAAGAAAGCCTAAAACGACTTCAGACTGATTATATCGATTTACTGCAGATTCATTGGCCGGACATTACAACACCAATTTCTGAAACAATGGAAGCCGTTGAAACGCTAATTCAACAAGGAAAAATCAGAGCATTTGGCGTTAGCAATTATAATGTTGCTCAAATTCAGGAAGCACAAAAAACAGTTCAGGTTGTTTCTAACCAAGTTGCCTACAGTATGCTAAACCGTAAAATTGAAGAGGAATTAATTCCGTTTACCATCGCAGAAAACATCGGAATCATTGCTTACAGTCCAATGGAAAGAGGTTTACTGACCGGAAAATATTTCTTAGACAGCAAATTAAAAGAAAACGATCATAGAAACGGTTATTTCGGGAAATTTGACCTTCAGCAAGTCAAAACCTTAATCGAAGAATTGAGTTCTTTAGCCCATTCTAAACACGTTTCAATTTCGCAGTTAGTTTTACGCTGGACGACTTTACAAAAAGGAATTGCAATAGTTTTAGCCGGAGCCAGAAACGCAGAACAAGCCATTTCAAATGCCAAAACAATGGATTTCGATTTATCAGCTTCAGAATTGGATTTCATCAATCAGGCGATTTCAAAAGTGAAATAACACTTTAGTTAAATATTTAAACACATAAAAACATAGTTTTACTTTGCGTTCAAAGGCGTTTCACTTGCATCAATTCACATAGCTATGTGTTTGAAACTAGTTTCTTTCTACTTCCTTTTCCAGAAACAAAAAAATCTATGTCTCTATGTGTTTAAAAAAATCTCAGTCATTTATATAATCTGGGTGTGCCCCGCAGAAAAAGCGGGTCGGGCTATCCGTTACAATCTTTTGTGGCAAACCACGCCACAAAAGGATTTCCACTTCTATCCCTCACACATCCGCTTTTCAAAAGAAGTAACAATTAAAATGAAAAAGATATTTATAATCAACGGCGGACAAAAATTCGCACATTCAGGTGGACAATTCAATCAGACCGTTCAGGACTGGACAGTTGAATTTCTTTCTAAAAACAACGATTACCAAATCAAAACAACTCGGGTTGAAGACGAAATTGATCTTCAAAAAGAAGTAGAAAAATTCGTCTGGGCAGATTTAATCATTTACCATACACCGGTTTGGTGGTTTCAATTGCCAAATCTTTTCAAAAAGTACATTGACGATGTCTTCACACACGGACATAACAACGGAATCTACAAAAGCGACGGAAGAAGCCGCGTAAATCCCAACATCAATTACGGAACCGGCGGACTTTTACACGGTCGCAAATACATGCTTACCACGAGCTGGAATGCGCCTGCAACGGCTTTTACACTTCCGGGAGAATTTTTCGAAGAAACTTCTGTTGATGATGGTGTCATGTTTGGTTTTCACAAAATGAACAAATTTACAGGAATGGAAAAAGTAAACGGATTTCATTTTCATGATGTCGAAAAAGGCGCAACACCTGAAAATATTGTTATCTTTAAAGAAAATTATACCAATCATTTAAAAGAAATTCTTAAAACTTTATAATCATGATTTCAATTACTGCCATTTTCAAAGGTAAACCGGAACATAACGATCAAATACAAAAGATGATGCATCATCTGGTTACAGAAACCAGAAAAGAAGCTGCCTGTGTCCGTTACGATTTACATGCAGCCGAAAATATATTCATCATTTGGGAAGAATGGAAAGACCAGCCAGGACTTGACATACACAATTCTCAACCCTATTTAGCCGATTTTATTTCTCAAATCAGGGATCTCGTTTCAGATCCGATACAGGTTTATAAAACGAATCAGATTCTATAAGTTTTATTTGCCACGAATTCTCAAATTAATCTAAAATCTTTGCGTATAGATTTTAAAATTATAAACTCGTGGCAAATAAACTTTACTTAATTCCTCCAAAAGCTCCGAAACACATGTTTTTGTGTAAAATTTCGACTTTCGAAAAACCCACTTTCTTCATCAAATCCAATTGATAATTCATTGATCTTGGTGAATCTTCTTTCTCAATATAATCCAAAACTTTTTGTCGATACTCTACCCCACCTATTCCTTCCAAATAATCTCCATAACGCTGCCACGTGTATTCATTCAACAAATCCGTGTCTTGTGTGATCAAGTCAGAAATCATTAAACAGCCGCCCGGTTTCAATAATCTGAATAATTTAGCGAAAGTCGCCTCCCAATCCTTATCATCTCGTAAATGATGCAAAACCGCACCTGCCAAAATAATATCAAAACTATTGTCTTCTAAATCTATTTCGCGAATATCTCCTTGTATAATTTCGACTTCTCCGTTTGTTGAAGCCGAAACCCTCTCAAAAGCGCGATCTAGCATTGGCAAACTCAAATCGACCAAAGTGCAGTTTAAATTTGGTACTTTAGATAACATCATTAAAGTGTAATTTCCGGCTCCACAGCCTACATCTAAAACAATTGCAGCATTTGGAACAATCCGTTTTGAAGCTTCCGTTATTAATTCTAAAGAAATGGTGGCATCGATTGTGGCTACTTGCCCTGTTTCTAAGTTCGAAAATCGTTCGACGTCATTGTCAAATCGTTCTTTGATTTCTTCGATAGTTGATTTTTTCATGGTTTGTTTTTTAATCTCCCGCAGATTTCGCGAATCTTTTTTGCTATTATAGGATTAGGATTATTGTGATTTAGATGATTTCTCTAAATTAATACTATGCTTGATCTGCGAAAGACTTGTTATTTTTCTTTTTCAAAACTACCTCTTTCATAAATACTTTAAAAATACTATTTTTATCAATTAATAATACTTTAAAAGTATCATGGAATTACGTCACTTAAAATATTTCTTAGCTGTAGCCGAAGAACTAAATTTTACAAAAGCTGCAGAAAAACTCTTCATTTCCCAGCCGCCTTTAAGTCGCCAAATAGCTGAATTAGAAGAAGAACTTCAGGCCAAGCTCTTCATTCGAAACAATAAAAAAGTAGAATTGACCGAACCTGGAAAATATTTTAAAGAAGAAGTCACAGTACTTTTTCAGAATCTGGAACGGATTTCTGTGAAAACAAAAAAGATGGCAGAGAACGTTTCGGGCGAATTCAGAATCGCTTATATAAGTTCGATTTATTCGTCTGTTATTTCCGATTTAATAAAACATCTTAAAGCAAAGTTTCCGTATGTTAATTTCAAACTTTTCGAAATTTCAACCACCAAACAAATCGATGCTTTAGAACAAGGAAAAATCGAAATGGGAATCATCAGGTCACCCATTCATTCGCCCAAAATAAAATCACATTTGTGGTTTAAGGATGGATTTTCATTGGCTTACAATAAAAACATCTTTCAGATAAAATCAGAAAACGAGATCTTAAAACTGCAAAATGAAACATTTGTGTTTTTCAATAAAGATTATGCACCGCATTATCATGAAGTTTTATTAGAACTTTGTGCTTTTTATGGTTTTACACCGAAGATCATTCACGAAGCGAATAATATCAATTCGATCGTTCAATTAGTAAAAAATGGTTTAGGGATTTCAATTGTTCCATCCAACATTGCTAAAAATAATCAAGATTTAGAAATTGGATTCATTGAATTGAAAAAGGTAAATCTGTGTACGAATGTTTCTTTAATAACTTCAAAAGATGATCATTCTGAAATCACGCAATCAGCGGTTGATTTTTTATTGAAAGGATAAGTTTGCTACAAATTTTTACAAATTAATCTCGCAAAGACGCGAAGACGCAAAGTTTTTCTCATTTTTTTGTCATTTCGACGAAGGAGAAATCGCACACGTAACCACAAAGATTGTGGATAATTATTGTAGAATTTCTAGTGTGATTTCTCCTTCGTCGAAATGACAAACAGAGCAATTAATTATTGAAACTTCGCGCCTTCTCGTCTTTGCGAGATGTTCATCCCAAACAAAATCCATAAAATCCTTTTAATCTGTGGCACAAAATTCATAGCCATACAAAAAATTAGTTACAATTTAGTACCGAAATCCACACCATAAAAAGAGAACTTTTAAATACCTTAGCAAATTATAATTCCACTCCATAAAATCAATAAAAATGGCTGAACAATCTTCAATTCAGTGCCCAAACTGCGGAACTCCTATCGATGTAAATGATGTTTTAAAACACCAGTTAGAAGACAGCATCCGTAAAGAATTTCAGCAAAAAGCTACGATTCAAAACCGTGAATTAGAGCTTAAAAACGAGCAATTCGAAAAAGCCAAAGCCGAATTTGAAGCTAAGAAAAAACAAGAAAATGAACTTTTTGCGGAGCGTTTGGAACGTGAAAAAAAAGCAGCCGAAAAAGAAATTGGCGAAAAGCTGAAAACCAAGCTTGAAGAAGAAAACAAAGACCGTTTGTTATTGATGGAAAAAGAACTTTCTGAAAAGTCTGAAAAAATCAGGGAACTAAATAAAATGCAAGGTGAAATTGCCAAATTGCAACGCGAAAAACTGGAAATGAAAGAAGCCATCCAGGCCGAAGCCGAAAAGCAATTGAATGCACAATTGACTTTGGAACGTGAAAAAATCAGAAAACAGGAAGACGATAAAAATGAGTTAAAATTCAAAGAACTTCAGAAACAACTGGAAGAACAAAAAAAGCTGACTGAAGAAATGAAACGCAAGCAGGAACAAGGTTCCATGCAATTACAGGGTGAAGTAATGGAACTGGCAATCGAAGAATGGCTAGCCAACAACTTCCCTCTTGACAGTATTGACGAAGTCAAAAAAGGGGCAAACGGTGCCGACTGTCTTCAAATTGTAAATACTCGTGAACATCAAAACTGCGGTTCTATTTATTACGAAAGCAAACGTACCAAAGCATTTCAACCTTCATGGATTGAAAAATTCAAAAACGATATCCGAACCAAAAGAGCCAATATTGGTGTTTTAGTTACCGAAGTTATGCCAGCCGGAATGGAACGAATGGGCATGCGAGACGGCATCTGGATTTGTACTTATGACGAATTTAAAGGCTTAAGCGCTGTTCTGCGCCAATCAATAATTCAGGTGAGCCAGGCTGTTCAGGCACAGGAAAACAAAGGTGATAAAATGTCGATGTTATACGATTTTTTAACTAGCAACGAATTCCGTTTGCAGATTGAAGGAATCGTAGAAGGTTTCACCCAAATGCAGGGCGATTTAGATGCTGAAAAAAGAGCCATGCAGCGAATCTGGAAACAGCGCGAGAAGCAAATCGAAAAAGTGGTACATAACACCTTAGGAATGTACGGCTCAATTCGTGGTATTGCCGGAAATGCAGTTCAGACCGTAAGAGCTTTAGAACTCGATTTTATTGAAGACGATAATGACGATCCTAAAGAATTAGAATAATTTTTTAGGATAACTATCAGTAGCTTGTTCCAGCTGTACACTCTATCTTTATGTTCCCGATAGCCATCGGGAACATAAAAGGATGCAGTTCCCATCTGGGCTAGGCTGTCATTTCTTAAGACCTTTAAACTTTCAGAAGCATTATTTTTTCCAAATTATAGTCCAATTTTTCATGTAGAATTGTTAAGAAATTTTGATTTTTATTTTTAGGTAAAAATTCAAAATATTCGTTTTCAACACCTTAATGTTTTTTATTTACTAAAAACTTAACATTGGGAGGCTTGTTTTATAATTATCTTTACTTAACAATCAGATAACAATTTAGTTACATTGTAAAGATAATTCTCATTAAATGCACTTATAATATGGAAAACAAGACCGAAGAAACAACTACCGAGAAAATTGATTCTCCAAAAACTGAAAATATTCAGCCGGCTGCAGAAAACGAAAATTCACCGGAAATAAAAAAGCCTGTCCGAAGAGCTCCGGCTAAAGCAACTCCTGCTAAATCTGCTACAGCGGGCACAGCAAAAACTCCTGTAAAACCTACAGCAGCTGCTAAAACGGCAGCAATAAAAAAAGCTCCTGCAAAAAATATAGTATCTACAACGGAACAACCAGAAGAAATAGCTGTAGAATCTGCTGTTACTGAATCAATTCAAACTACAAACGAAGTTGCTGTTACAGAAACTTCAAAAGACAAATCCGATAAAAAGAAGAAAAAAGTGAAAGACAAAGAAAAAGACAAAGCCAAAAAGAAATTAGCGAAGAAAAAAGAGAAAGCTAAAAAAGACAAAAAGAAAGAAAAAGCGAAAAAAGCAAAACTAAAAGCGGCTGCCAAGAAAAAGGAAAAAGCTAAAAAAGCTAAGGAAAAAGCGAAAGCTAAAAAAATAGCAAAAAAGAAAGCAAAGTCTAAAAAAAAGGCAAAAGCTAAAAAGAAAAAATAATATTGAGAAAGGTTTGACTTGAATAAGTTGAACCTTTTTTTATTACCGCTCCTACTAGTCATTGCGAGGGACGAAGCAAACACACTCGAATATCCACAACAGTTGACAATGCTAATGAGATTGCTTCGTCCCTCGCAAAGACAAAACAATAAAAATTACCCCCCAATCGCAATCATACTGCGATTATCGAAGTGCAGTTTCGGATCATCCATTTCAGAAATTGTAACCATACCTGATCTGACTTCCTTTTTGCTTTTTACAGATGCTGATATCAATTCGGTAATGGATTCGCCGTTTCTGAAAGCGGTCAACAAATCGGTTTCAGAATTGGAAAAAAGACAGTTTTTAATTTTTCCGTTTGCTGTGAGGCGGATTCGGTTACAGCTGTCACAAAACGGATTCGTAATCGAACTTATGATTCCGAAATCGCCCTGAAAACCTTTAATTTTATAAGTTCTGGCCGTGAAGTTTTTCTCATCCTCCAATTTCTGAATTTTATCAGAAGTAAAACAAGTCTCAACCTTTGATAAAATTTCATTTTGTGATACCATTTTGCTCCTGTCCCACTCGTTTCCTGCAAAAGGCATAAATTCAATAAAACGGACAGAAATGGGTAATGATTCCGTTAAATTGATAAAATCGGTAATTTCATTGTCATTAAATCCTTTCATCAAAACGACATTTACTTTCACCTGAAAATCATGATTCAAAAGTAAATGCAGATTATCAATCACTTTTTCAAACTGATTTCGAAGTGTTATCGAATGAAATTTTGATGAAACCACAGTATCTAAACTCAGATTTATTTTTTTGATGTTGGCATTCTTTAAAACTTCAATATGACGGTCGATTAAAATACCGTTGGTGGTAATGGAAAGTGAAACGTCTAAGGCTGATAATTTCGAAACAATTTCAGGAAAATCTTTTCGCAACAAAGGCTCTCCGCCAGTTAATCTGATTTTATCGACACCATTTTGTACAAAGGTTTGGGCAATGGAAAAAATCTCATCCGCCGTCATTAAGCTGGCTTTAGGAGACAATGCGATTCCGTCAGCGGGCATGCAGTACGTACAACGCAGATTGCATTTCTCTAACAGCGAAATACGCAAATAGTTGTGTTTTCGCCCAAAATCATCCGTTAAAATGGTTTTAGAGGGTGTCATGATTTTTTCCTTTTAGAATATGAAAAACGTGCAGCAAATGCGGAAAAACAGCATCCATAGATTCTCTCGCTCCATTTGTTGATCCCGGCAAAGCCAAAACTATACTTTTTCCTAAAGTTCCTGCAACCGTTCTTGACAACATGGCATACGGCATTCGTTGCTGACCATAATCACGAATGGCTTCTTCTATTCCGGGAATCCTGCTTTCTAATAATGGCGAAAGTGCTTCGGGCGTTACATCCCTTGGCGATAATCCTGTTCCTCCCGTAAAAATTACTAATTGGTTTTCTTTAGCGAAAGCTTTTGTTCGCTCCTGAATCATATCAATTTCATCCGGAATAATCTCGTAATGCGCTGTTTCCACACCACAAGCGTTTAATTTCTCTACAATAATTTTACCTGAACGATCTTCTTTATCTCCTGCAAAAATCGAATCGGAACAAACAAAAACTGCAGCTTTAATTGTATTCGGAAATTTATTTTTGAAAGACGATTTACCGCCTTCTTTGTTGATTAATTTAATAGTCGAAATTTCGATTTCCTTATCAATTGGTTTCAGCATATCGTACATTGTTAGTGCTACAATTGACGCGCCGTGCATAGCCTCTACCTCTACTCCAGTTTTGTAAACGGTTTTTACTTTGAAAATAATATGAATTTCTAAATTTTCAATTTTATATTCTACTGAAGTAAATTCAATTGGCAATGGGTGGCAATCCGGAATTGATAAGTGTGTATTCTTAACTGCAAACAAGCCAGCCGTTTTAGCCATTTCCAGCACATTACCTTTCGGCACCAGATTATTGACAACTGCATCAATTGTTTCCTGTTTGCTTACTTTGACAATTGCTGTGGCTGTTGCGACTCTTAATGTGCTTATTTTATGCGTAATATCTACCATTGCTTATTTTTAGGTATTTTGTTTCCAGGTGAAAGTATCGTTTTCAAACATTTCTTTGCCAAAAATCGGCACATCGGTTTTAATCCAGTTAACGATAGCTTCTGTGGCTTCGTAGACTTGTTTCCTGCGTGTTGCAGATACAAATACAAACAAACAGATTTCGCCTGCTTTTACTACGCCTAAACTGTGATAAATATGCATACAGGTCAGGTCGAATTTGGCAAATGCTTTTTCGCGGATGGTGTGTAAAGCTTCGTTCGCCATATCGGTATAAGCGGAATAATCAATCGCAACAACCGTATTATCATGGATTACATCGGCACGAACTTGCCCCAGAAAGATATTATGTGCACCAATCGTATGTTTTGATTGATGTTTGGCTATTGAATCAGCAATAAATACCGGCGAAATTGGTCCTTCTACAAATACATTTTTACTCATTTTTTTTATTTTTTTAAGCCACAGATTATATAGCTTAATTGTTTTTACCACAAATTACACAAATTTTCACAAAATTAATTTCATGTAGAAAGGTTAGCGACATTCTGTGCGGAGTTACTTGCGAAGATTCTTCGTTCCTCAGAATGACAAACAATACGGATAACTACAGCTTTTAATCGTTGACTATATTTTTATTTCTTTAGTTAATAATTGTTTTAGTGCCAAAACTCCACCAACAACATTTTTTACATTTTTAAACTGATGTTTCTGAAGCAATTCAACCGCCATTTTACTCCTGATTCCGGATTGACAATAAACGTAAATAGTCTGGGTTGAATTTAACTTTTCTAATTCATTTTCTAAATTCATTAACGGAATCTGGATTTCATTTTTGAAATTAATTTTCGGAAGTTCATCTGCATTTCGAACATCTAAAAAAAGAATTTTCTCAGAATCCATTTCTTCCAAAACAGCTTCAGCATCTATTTCATTTTCAGTATTTTCAAAGATCATATATTTTTCTTCGAAAGCAATTTTGTCAATCAAAAAGGAACTGTTTTTTTCAAAATCATATTTCTGCTGCTCGTTATTCAGAATATTATAAACCAATATTTTACCACTTAGCACTTCTCCATTACCCAGAATAATTTTTATTACTTCATTAGCCTGCAGCAGACCTATAATTCCAACTGAAATTCCGATAACTCCCGCCTCAATACAATTTACAGACGAACTGTTTTCATCCGGATACAAACATCTGTACGTTGGGCCATTTCGATAATTAAAAACCGAAACCTGTCCCTGAAACCTGAAAATTGATCCGTAAACCATTGGTTTATTTGTTATCAGACAGGCATCATTTATGAGGTATTTTACTTGAAGATTATCTGTTGCGTCAACAATAATATCATATTTTTCGAATAAAGCAATGGCATTTTTCCCTGAAAGTTTTTCAGCAACAGCGTTTACTTTTACATCGGGATTCAATTCTGCAGCCATTGCTTTGGCTTCTTCAACCTTATATTTTCCAACCGATGAACTTTTATAAATCACCTGGCGCTGTAAATTTGAAACTTCGACTACGTCATCATCTACAATTCCTATTTCGCCAACTCCTGCAGCTGCTAAATATGGCAATATCGCAGCACCCAAACCTCCTGCCCCAATAATTAAAACTTTGGATTTTAATAATTTGTACTGGCCATTTTCTCCAATTTCAGGAAGAATGATTTGTCGGTTATAACGGGAAGATGCATTCATAAATTATAAATTATCCTCCGGCAAAAGGAGGCAGTAAAGCGACAATATCACTTGTCTTTAAAGCATAATCGGTTGTTTTTGAAACTATCTTCTGATTGACGGCAACGCTGAAAGAAAGCGATTCGAAACGGTATTTTTCTTCTAAATCCTGCAATAAATCCTGCAGGGAAATATTCGAAGAAATTACATTTTCGAATGAACATTGTGTTTTTTCGGCGACAGCTCCAAAATACTTAACTTCAATCATTATTATAGATTTAAATTCTGAAATATAAATTCATCTTCAAAATGTTCCTGAAAATAAGAAGTCAGTTTTGAAGTATTTTTTACCACTTCACCAATCACAATAATGGCTGGTGATGAAATATTTTTTTCGGCAACTAATTTAGTAATTGAGCTAATGTTTCCCTCCACTTTTTGTTCCGAATTTTTAGTTCCGTTTTGAATAATCGCAATTGGCAGATCATCGGTACGATTGGTTTTATAAATGTCAACGATTTCATTTAATTTATGCATCCCCATCAAAATAACCACCGTCGCAGCCGATTTGGATGCTAAATATACATCTTTTGATAATTCATGGCTGGAAGTTGTACCTGTAATCACCCAGAAACTTTCAGCAACTTTTCGTTGTGTAAGACTGATTCCCACTGAAGCCGGAACACCTAATGCTGATGAAATCCCGGGAACAACAGCTGTTTCTAATCCGAACTTTTCTGAATATTCGATTTCTTCACTTCCACGCCCAAAAATAAACGGATCTCCGCCTTTCAAACGTACCACATGTCCGTAACGGTTTGCCATTGACACAATCAACTCGTTAATCTGATCCTGTGTATAAGCATGACATCCTAAACGCTTGCCTACAAAAACGATCTCTGCTTTTGTTGCATATTGCAATAATTCTTCATTTACTAAAGCATCATACAAAACTACGTCGGCATTTTCTAACGCTTTTATTGCTTTCAGCGTAATCAATTCAACATCTCCCGGGCCTGCGCCTACTACTGTTAACTTTGGTGTTCTTGAGTTTTGCATAATCTATTAACTTAAATTGATATTCAGGTCGTTTAATTCGTCAGCCGAATTAATATTCGTTAAAGGAAAGTTTTCACTTTCTTCTATTTTTATAATCTGATGTGGCACTTTCGATAGAAAATCCATCATTTTCAGTTCATTTTCATTAATCGCTTCTTTTATAATTGGAAGTAACTTTTTAGAATAAATTCCGATTAACGGATGTATCCTGCTTTCTGTGGCAAAAATGGTAATCTGAGCTTCCTGATTGTGTTTTGCAATTAATTCAGCCAGCAAATCTGAAGAAATCAACGGAATGTCACAACTCAGAATCAGGTTAAATTCGGTTTCAGAATTTGTCAATGCCGTGTAAATTCCGCCCAAAGGCCCTTTATCTTTAACTATATCAGCCGACTTTTGATAGGGTAAATAATCATATTCCTTAGTATTTGTTATTAACTGAATATTTTCAGTAACAGCCAAAATCGCCTGAATAATATGTTCTATAAATGGTTTTTCCTGAAACAAAACCAATCCTTTCTCTGACTTCATTCGGGAGCTTTTTCCTCCGCAAAGAATAAATACTGTTAGTGTTTTCATATCAGATTATTTATTGGTTTTACATACAATTACGGAAAAATCAATTTTACACTTGCCATTAAAATCACAGTTCCTAAAACTATTTTTAAGGTTTTGTTCGAAAAATAACCGCTTCCGTAAAATCCGCCTAACATTCCTCCTATTACTGCAATTGGAACCAGATAAAAACTTTCTATCGGAATAATTTTCCCTCCCAAAAGGAATCCTAACATTCCGGCAAATGAATTGACAAATATAAACAGACTCGAAATAGCTGCCGATTCTTTTACCGAAGCCCATCCTAAGAACAATAAAATCGGGCTTAAAATAATTCCACCACCAATTCCTAACATCCCTGACAACAATCCGATTACAAATCCGATTGCCAAAGCAAAAGGCAATTTGATCTGAACCGCTTCTTTTTCTTTAAAATTGAATATTCCGAACAATCTCAGTGCGGCAAATACTAATACGACTCCTAAAATAATTTTATAAATCGTGTTATCCAAAGTAACAAATCCGCCAATAAATGCTGCCGGAACAGAAGCTATTGCAAATGGATAAAACAGTTTCGGTTTGAAATAATTCATTCTGTAATAAAAGAGAAACGAAATACTTGAAACAAACAAATTCAATAACAATGCCGATGGTTTCATAATAGCCACCGGGAAAGCGAAAATGGTCATTAACGCCAAATAACCTGATGCCCCGCCATGACCTACACTTGAGTATAGAAACGCAATCACAATCAATGCGAAGCTGAACAGGATCATATTTTCGGAAGTAAGTAATTGCATTTTTATTGTTTATTGTTTATTGTTTATTGTTTATTGTTTATTGTTTATTCTAATATTTTTAGACTTATTTCCAGATTCCGTATGTTTTTATTTATACACTGCGTTTCAACATTTTATACTAAAATCTATATTCTTTACTCTTTTTTCTATTTTCTAAAATTCTTTAATCAATCGGCAACAAAGTCACAAATTGTTCTTTTTCAATTATTTCTACATCATCCGGAACAATCAATAAGCTGTTTGCTGTTGCAAAAGTATTGAGCATTGCCGAACTCTGACCGTCTAAAACTGTTACATGAGTTTCATCATACAACGCTTTTAAGAACAATGTTTTTCCCGAAGTATTTTTAATATCCGCATTTAATTTTCGGATTACTTTCGGTAGATGAATATCTGAAAATCCCATTCGGTTTCGGATTGCCGGATACACATAAACATAAAAATTAGTCAGTGATGAAGCCGGATTTCCGGGTAAAGCAAAAACCAAAGTTTCATTTTTAGAACCGAAAAACATCGGTTTGCCTGGCTTCTGATTGATTTTATAAAAAAGTTCCTTAACTCCGTTTTTAAGTAATGCTTCTTTTACAAAATCATAATCCCCAACTGAAATTCCACCGGAAATTAAAACCACATCGTATTTTTCCAATATCTCTTTTAAAGCTTTTCTAGTCGCTTTAAGATTGTCTTTTACTTTAAAAACCTTTGTTTTCTTTATACCAATTGTTTGAAGCGCTGCCTGTAACATCACCGAATTACTTTCGTAAATTTTTCCTTTTGGCAATTTTTTCCCCGGCTTTACCAGTTCGTTACCGGTAACCAAAATAGCCACTTTAGGCTTTTTGTAAACCATGATTTCTGTAATTCCCAAACACGCCAGAAAACCAATTGCTGCCGGTGTAATTAAAGTATTGGCTTCAAAAACAACTTCTTGTTTATTAATCTGCTCTCCTTTTGCACGAACATTAGCCAGTTTTTCCGGCATTTTAGCAATCAAAATCGAATTTTCGTTTGCCATTACGTGCTCCTGCATCACAACAGTATCCGCATCATCAGGAACAAAAGCTCCGGTAAAAATTCGGATTGCTTCATTTTCTTTAAGTTTTACATTAGAATGATCACCCGCTTGTGAAGTACTTACAACATCATATTGATGTTTTATGCTGTGTCTGAAAGCATAACCATCCATTGCTGACTGGCGAAACGGCGGCATTGCAATTGGCGAATAAACCGTTTCTGCCAAAACATATCCTAATGCTTTTCTCACTGCTATTTTTTGCAATGGCATTTTTGAACTGTTTTCAGCTACAATCGTTAAGGCTTCATTTACTTGTATCATTTTATAAAATATAAAACTAAGTATAAATACTTATTGCAAATATAAGTATTTTTTAGTAGTATGATTAAAAAATTTAATTTATTTTTTTGCCCATAAAATTACTCTAATTTATTTAGAATCCATGGGTTAAATTGAATCTAGTTTTGCTCCTGAAATTATGTTAATTCAGTTTGAACAGATGTTATTCAGTATTCTTTCAATCTTATCGAATATTAAAATTGATAAAAATTGAGAATAAATTAAGTATAAAATACTACATTTTCATTATCATCTGAAAAGTTTTTTAACATTCTCAGAGACAGCAACAAAAAAATAAAATACTAATAATCAATATCTTAAAAATAAAAACATCTGTAAATTTGAATACATTTAGTTATTATTTAAAAAAAATGCAGCAATTTTTTGGATATTATTATATTAAAATTAACTTTGTCTATAGAATTAGTAGAATTTAATATTTGTATTGAAACCATATAAAAAACTACATTTTGAAAACAAACCAAAGCATATCGTATTTTATTTCTTCTACAAAAAATACTTATAACACATCTTGTTGTTGTATGTGCTTCTGTTGCTAATTGTGAAAGCAATTGTTTGTTCATTTTCAATTCCAAACTCTAATTGAAATAAACAATCCCATAAATTCAAAAAATTATTGTTTACTGCAAATCTGTTCCACACAATTATTTGTGCCGAAACAGCATTTGAAACTATATCTGAAAAACAAAAAAATTAAATTAAAACTAAATAAAAATGAAAAAGATGCACAACAGCTGCTGTAAATAAAGAAAAAAAGCCATTTCTGCGGCAACAGAAATGGCGTGGCTTAAAGAAAATTTATCGCTAAATAAAAGAAACACGAGAGAGTTGAAAAATCAACTTTCAGGGCCTCTTGTTAATTACTTAAACCAATACAAAGAAATGAAAAAAAATATAAATGTTTACACATTATTATTTTTCCTGTTTTTACTATCAGGAATAAATGCACAAAATACAACTCCCCTTATTCAGTCAAAACTGGATGGGACAATAGTGGATGACATTACAAACCAGCCAATTATTGGAGCTTCAGTTATTATTAAAGGAACAACACATGGGGTTCAGACAGATACTGAAGGAAAATTTTATTTTCAAACTGGTCAGAAATTGCCTTATACTTTAATAATAACCTATATCGGATATAAGAAAACTGAAATTATTGTCGACAAAAATCCTGTCACTATCAGTTTAAAAGAAGAACGCCAGGAACTGGATGAATTAGTCGTTGTTGGATACGGTTCTCAAAAGAGAAAAGACATTACCGGTTCAGTATCCTCTGTTCCAAAAGCAAATCTTTCTCAGGTTTCATCATCTGCAGATAATTTATTACGCGGTGCAGTTTCGGGTGTGGTAGTTACACAAAGTTCAGGTCGTCCGGGTGCTTCTTCAAGTGTTCGTATTCGTGGGGGAAACTCTATTACTGCGGGTAACGAACCTTTATATGTTCTGGATGGAATTTTGATTTACAATGACAATGCCAACAGCTCCGCCGGAATAGCAAATGCAGGAGCGAGTTTGAACGTTTTGTCCACCATTAACCCATCTGATATAGAATCAATTGAAGTTTTAAAAGATGCTTCTGCAACTGCAATTTATGGTTCTCGCGGTGCAAATGGTGTTGTTATTATTACCACTAAAAAAGGAACAAAAGGTCAGGATAACATTTCGTATCAGGGTTATTTTGGATTTCAGAATATTTCAAAAAAACTTAGCGTAATGAATGCCAGCCAATGGGCAAGCTTACGAAATGATGTTCAGGCAAGTATTGGTCAGGCACCCTCTTTTACTGATGCACAAATTGAAGCTTTTAAAACTTCCGGTAACTACGACTGGCAGTCTGCAGCTTTTAGAAGAGCAACTCCGGTTCAAAATCATCAATTGTCATTTTCGGGCGGAGATGAAAGGTTCAGATATTCTGTTTCTGCCGGATACTTTGATCAGGAAGGAATTGTTTTAGGATCTGATTTTAAAAGAATTTCACTTCGTGTTAACTACGAAAAAAACTATTCTCAAAACTTTAAATTCGGCGTAAATGCCAATTACAGTAATTCTGTTTCAAATGGTATAGCAAGTAATAGTGCCGGCGGAAGAAACCCAAATCCTTTAGTGAGTGTTTTATTAACCGCTCCGGTTGTTCCTATTCGAAATGAAGATGGTACCTATAATGTAAAAAATAATATTTACGCCACTTCTGTTAACGGCTTTGTTCCAAACCCGATTAATGACTTGGAAAATACAATTAACGAAACTAAAATTAACCGAATTCTTACCAGCTTATTTGGAGAATACAAAATCACTAAAAAACTGACTGCGAAAGTTGCGGTAAGCGGTGACGTAATCGATACTAAACAAAATTATTACGCTCCTGCAAATACATCAAACGGAGCAGGAACAAAAGGTTCTGCTGCCATAGGTGACAGATTGGTGAGTTCTGTATTAAATGAAAATACCCTGAATTATAATACTAACTTCGGCGAAAGCCATAAATTCTCAGCTTTAGGAGGTTATACACTTCAATATACTAAAGGAGAAGTCGTTACAGCAGGATCAAATACTTTTGTAAATGATGCCAATACTTATAATGCCTTACAAGATGGTGTCGCAGTAAAACCATACAGCGATGCATACGAAAGTGTTTTAAAATCATGGCTTGCAAGGGTAAACTATTCTTATAAAGGAAAATACAACTTTACACTTTCTGCCCGTGCAGACGGATCTTCAAGATTTGGTTCTGAATCGCGCTGGGGTTATTTCCCGTCAGCAGGTTTCTCATGGAATATTACGGATGAAGAATTTGCAAACAATATCAAAGGTGTAACTGAGGCAAAACTTAGAATTACTGCCGGAACAACAGGAAATCAGGAAATTGGAAACTATCTGGCGTTAGCTCAAATGGGTTCTGTAAACTATTCTTTTGGCGGAACATTATACACAGGACTTGCTCCTACCCGATTATCTAATCCGGATTTGAAATGGGAAAAAACAACACAGTACAATGTTGGTTTAGACTTATCATTATTTGAAAGAAAAATCAATTTTGTTTTTGATGTGTATTACAAAAAAACAAACGATTTGTTAATCAGCGTTCCAGTGCCGTTAACATCAGGATATGCAAGTGTACTTCAAAATATTGGAGGTGTTGAAAATAAAGGTATTGAGATTGGTTTAAATACAGAAAACCTAAAAACAGAAAATTTTTCATGGAATTCGAACCTTGTATTTTCTGCTAACAGAAACAAAGTCGTAGCAATTGGAAACGGAGTCAATCAGTTTTTTCCTGTAGTTCCAAACGGATCTTTATTGCAGCAGCAGCCTGTAACGGTAAAAGTTGGTTTGCCATTAGGAACTTTCTGGGGATACAGAACAAATGGAATTTTCCAGACTCAGGAAGAAGTTAACACACAGCCAAAAATCAATAGTTTAGCCAACACAAAAGTGGGAGACAGAAAATATGTTGATACCAACGGAGACGGTGTAATTACAGCTCTGGATAAAGGAAATTTAGGTTCATCTCAGCCAAAATTTGTTGGAAGTTTCAGCAACACAATTTCTTATAATGATTTTGATTTGAATTTTTCTTTTCAGGGTTCTTATGGGGCTAAAATCTTCAATGCTTTAAATCAGCAGTTAGAAATTTCTACTCTTGGAACAAATGCTTCAACTGCTTTAGCTGACCGCTGGACACCAGCAAATCCAAGTAATGAAATTCCGAGAGCAACAAGTTCTCCTTTAGGAATAGTTTCTGAGCGTTATGTAGAAGATGCTTCTTTCCTGCGACTAAAACTGATCACTTTAGGATATACATTGCCTAAAAGCATTTCTAAAAAATTAGGTACAAAGAGCGTTAAATTTTATGTATCTGCAGAAAACTTAATTACATGGACAAAATACACCGGCTATGATCCAGAGGTAAGTTCATACGAACAAAATAATTTATATCCGGGAATTGATTTTGGTTCTTACCCAAACTCAAAAACATTCATCTCGGGACTGAACGTAACTTTCTAAGCAAAAAAATATAAAATGAAAAAGATAATCATAACATTACTATTGAGTGCCGGACTCTTTGCATCGTGCACCGACCTTGAGGCAACACCAACCTCTTTTGTAACCGAAGACAATTACTTTATAACTCAGGATGATGCTATTGCAAGTGTAACTGCGGTTTATGCTTCTTTAAGCCTAGATCCGGGAGAGCAGAGCTTATTTGGAAGAAACTTATATTTCTTAACCGATATGGGGTCTGATTATGCTGCGGCCGGGGTTTCTGCAACAAACCCTCAGGTTAGGGCAATGAGCAGTTTAACACACGACGCAACAAATGACCGTGTTCAGGTGGCATGGAGACAAATTTATGCCGGAATTAACAGAGCCAATGTTGCTATTGACAACATTCCAAAAGTAACCGGAAACGAAGAAGTAAAAACAAGATTGATCAATGAAGCCAAATTTATCCGCGGATTGCTTTATTTTCAGGCAGTTCGTATTTGGGGAGGCGTTCCGATTGTATTACACGAACCCACTTCTATTCAGCTGGAAAGCTTAAAATCAAGAAGAGCAACTGTAGAGGAAGTTTATGCTCAGATTATTAAAGATCTGACAGATGCAGAAAGCTTACCGGCATCTTATACAACTGCCGATGCCGGACGCGCCACTTCCGGAGCTGCAAAAGCGATTTTGACCAAAGTATATTTAACCCGAAAAGATTGGGCAAATGCTATTTTGAAAGCAAGAGAAGTAATCAACGGCGGATATGGATATGCATTATTCGAAAACTTTCAGGACATTTTTACAAAAACAAAAAAGAACGGAAAAGAGCATATTTTCTCTGTACAGTTTGAGCCAAACCAAGCCGGAAACGGTTCTAGCGGAAGTACTTTTCAGTCCACATCATTTACCGGATTTACGGCAACAGAACCTGCTGATATTATCTCAGACGTAGCTTTGTTTTATGATATTTATGCACCAGAGGATGTAAGAAGAGATGTGAGTTACAAAAAACAACTATTGAATCCGGCTACCGGAACACTTTATACTTTTCCAAAACCTATTTTCAGCAAATATCTTGATCTGACCAATTTAGCAACTCCTTCAAATGTAGCTATTAATTTTCCGGTTATTCGTTATGCAGACATTTTATTGTCTCTGGCAGAAGCCATAAACGAACAAAACGGAGCACCAACTGCGGAGGCTTTTGAATTGATTAATCAGGTAAGAAGAAGAGCTTTTGGAAAACCAATCACAACGCCAGACGCAACAGTAGATCTAGTCGGATTAAACCAAACCACTTTTAGAGCTGCAATTCAGGAAGAACGTAAAAAAGAGTTTGTTCAGGAAGGCCAGCGCTGGTTTGATCTGGTTCGTTGGGGAACTTTGGTTACTGAAGTGAAAAAAGTTACGGCAAAAAACTCCGTTTCAGAACGTAATAATCTGTATCCAATTCCGCAAAGCGAAAGAAATATTGATCCGGTAGGATTACCTCAAAATCCAGGTTATTAATAAACAAGTAAATAACAATGATTAAAAAACTCTTCATTATTGCCCTATTGGTAATTGCACAATTACAAATGTCTGCACAGAAAAAGCAACCTAACATCATCGTCATTCTGGCAGATGATTTAGGTTTCTCAGATATTGGCGCTTTTGGCTCAGAAATTAAAACTCCAAACCTGGATAAGCTTGCTAAAAACGGGCTTATTCTAAAGCAGTTTTATAATGCCGGACGCTGTTGTCCTTCACGGGCTTCATTACTTACGGGATTGTATTCGCACCAGGCAGGTATTGGGGACATGGTTCAGGACAAGGGACTTCCTGCCTATCAGGGTTATTTAAATGAGCATTGCATTACAATTGGACAGGCACTCAAACAGGCAGGATACAACACTATCGTATCGGGAAAATGGCACGTAGGTTTGGTTCCGTCAGCCTGGGCAGTTAATAGAGGGTTTGATGATTCTTTTATTTTACAAAACAATGGAAGCAGTTATTTCAACTCGGAACCTTTATATAATGATGGAAGAAAGGTTACTTTTTTGAAAGGGGATCAGGAAATTACAAGAACAGACAAATCTACTTATCTGACTCAGGAAATAACCAATTTTGCCATTAATTCTTTAGAAAAACACAGCAAGGAACAAAAGCCTTTTTTTCTGTATGTTGCCTATAATGCACCTCATTGGCCCGTTCAGGCATTACCTGAAGATATTGCTAAATACAAAGGCAGATACCTAAAAGGCTGGGATAACCTAAGAGCAAGCCGTTTTGAGAAATTAAAACAACAAGGTATTATTGATAAAAACTGGGACTTATCCAATCGTTTTGTAAAAGTACCAGATTGGGAAAAATTAAGTGCCCAAGAAAAAGACAAATGGGACACCCGAATGGCAATTTACGCTGCTATGATTGACCGAATGGATGCCGGAATTGGAGAGATTCTGCAAAAAATAAAATCTCTGGGAGAAGAAGATAATACACTTATTCTTTTTCTTTCTGATAATGGCGGTAGTGCAGATGATGTAAAAAACTGGAATTATGTTACCCAAAAAAATGGAACACCAGGTTCAGCAGGATCGATTGACAGTTATGAAAGTCCATGGGGAAATGTAAGCAACACGCCTTTTCAGTTATTTAAAAAAAATACTCATGAAGGTGGTATTGCTTCGCCTTTTATTGCTTATTATCCAAAGCATATCAAAAGCAGTACACTAAGTAATAGAGTAAGCCATCTGATTGATATTTTTCCGACTTGCCTGGAGTATGCCGGCTTTCAATATCCAGATTCTTTTCAGGAAAAAAAACTAATACCCTTAGAGGGTATTAGTTTAAAAAAGGAATTTGAAGGGCAAAAATCTGATGCACATGAAGCTTTGTTTTGGGAACATGAAGGCAGTAAAGCAGTACGAAAAGGTCAATGGAAAGCAGTAGCCGAAAACAATCAGCCCTGGGAATTGTACAATCTTGCTGCCGACCGGACCGAAACAAAGAACCTGGCAAAATCAGAACCAAAAATCCTTCAAAATCTAATTGAATTACATGAGAAATGGTCAGCAAAAGTAGGTGTAGAAAATTGGAACAAAATAAAATAACAGTACTGAAAATAATATTACAATCAAAATACTCAAAAGTAAAATGATCATTTGAAATCAAAAGAAAATGAAATTAGTATGGCCTGTTATTTATCTGGTGCCGTTGTCGATTTTAATGGGCATTTTTTCTATTATCCGTTTTATAAAAAAACAGATCAATAAGCCTGTAAAAACAAAATAAACAACAGTTATTCCTAATTCCTCACTTTATAATTTATCAAAAGACTACAACAAAAAACTATACTAAACACATATAATTAATAAACATTTAATTAATCGCTTAAAATATAAAACAATGAAAAAATTTAAAAACAACAGTAGAATCAAAAGTCCAACAAGAGGGATTTTGATTACAGCACTACTAGCAACTCAGTTTGGATTTGCACAGGAGAATCAAAATGCAGAATTTAAAGGAGTTGTGGGTAAAACATTGGCCGATTCAAAAGAATATTGGCCTGAGCCAGTAAAAGCCCCAAAAGGCGCTCCAAATGTGGTTTGGATTTTACTGGATGATGTAGGATTTGGCGCTTCCAGTGCTTTTGGAGGATTAATTGACACACCTACTTTTGACGCTTTGGCAAATAATGGGTTACGTTATACCAATTTTCATACAACCGCTATTTGCGCCCCTACCCGCGCCGCTTTATTAACTGGAAGAAATTCAGGCAGAGTTCACGTTAGCGGCTTTTCTCACACCATTTTATCTGCGGGCTTCCCGGGTTGGGATGGCAGAATTCCATCAGACAAAGGAACTATTGCTGAGATTTTACGGGAGAACGGCTACAACACTTTTGCAGTAGGGAAATATGGTATAACTCCGGATGAGGATGCTACAGATGCAGGTCCGTTTGACAGATGGCCTACCGGAAAAGGTTTCGATCATTTCTATGGTTTCTTAGGATCACAAACCGATCAGTACAACCCTGATTTGGTAGAAGATCAGGTGCATATAAAACCAGACGGCCGCCATCTGAACGAATTAATTACCGATAAAGCAATCAGTTACATTCAGAAACAACAAAAAGCAGCTCCCGGAAAACCATTCTTTTTATATTATGCACCCGGAGCAGCACATGCACCTCATCAGGTGGCAAAGGAATGGAGTGATAAATACAAAGGAAAATTCGACGAAGGCTGGGATGTGTATCGTGAAAGAGTTTTGGCAAACCAAAAGAAACTGGGTGTAATTCCTGCCAATGCGGTTTTACCTGAACGTAACCCATTAATTGAGGAATGGAAAAAACTGACTCCGGATCAAAAGAAGTTATATGCAAGATTTATGGAAGTTTATGCAGGATTCCTGACGTATACCGATGCTGAAATTGGAAGAGTTGTAAATTACCTCAAAGAAACCAATCAATTTGATAACACTGTAATTTTTGTGGCAATTGGTGATAACGGTGCCAGTAAAGAAGGCAGTCTGGTAGGTACTATCAACCAAAGTCTTTTTGCTCAGGGTACATCTGACGAAAAAAACCTTCAGGATAATTTAGCCAACATCGGTGAAATTGGAACTCCTCAGGGACGTAATACCAATTACCCTTTGGGCTGGGCACAAGCTACGAATGCACCGTTTAAAAACTGGAAACAGGATGCTCAGTCAGAAGGAGGAACGCGTAATCCTTTGATTATTCATTATCCAAACGGAATAAAAGATAAAGGCGGAATCAGGAATCAATACAGCCACGTAAACGACATTTTGCCTACTACGCTTGATATTGCAGGAATCAAAGCTCCGGAATATATTAAAGGAATTAAACAAGATGTTATCCAGGGCTCTTCTTTATATACTTCTTTAAATAATGCTAAAGCAGAGTCGTTACACAAAGTGCAATACTACTATATTTTTGGAAACAGAGCCATTTACAAAGATGGATGGAAAGCAGCCGCAGCGCATCCGGACCCGTTTACCTTATTGAAAACTGCTGGTAAAAATCAGGCACCTTCAGCAAACAGTTTTGATAATGATGTTTGGGAATTATACAACTTAAACGAAGATTTTAACGAACGTAATAACCTGGCCAAAAAATATCCTGAAAAATTACAAGAACTAAAAAAACTGTTTGATGAACAAGCCAAAGAAAACAATGTATATCCGTTAATTGACTGGCAGGATGTACTGGGCAGAAAAATTCACAATAGCGGAGCTGACAAAGGCAAAAACCTTCAGGAGCTGATTAAAGAAGCTACAAAAGGAGCAAACGGCAGTTCGCATTAAATAAATAATGAATATGAATTTACTCCAAATTATAAATTAAAGTATTAACAAAAAAATTGAAACACATGAAACTAGTAGATTATCAAATTATAGGTAAAAAGATTATCGTTGGGGCGATTCTTTTTTTGGTTCCGCTTGTGATTTTGGCGGGCGGCTTAACATTAATCAATCAATTTTTAAAATAAGAAATCATGGCAACAGTTCAAAATTCAAACAAAAATCTGACAAGAGATTTAAGCATTAGTCTTTTTATATACGCATTACCGGTATTGGCAATTTATCTGTATTTTAAATTAAGTAATAACGTGGTAAGCGAATCGCACATTGCATTACCCGCTTTTTTGGAATTTGCAAAACCTGCCTTCCAAAACATTCGTACCTGGGGATTAACCGTTTTTATGATTGTCCTGGGCATTATAGAATTTACAGCAGGTCTTTACGATGATGAATGGACAGGAGAAGAACGCAAAATTGACATTGTTAGTTTCCTTGCTCCAAAATTAATTTTACCAGCGGTTATTTCTTTTTTCAGCTTAAAGGTTTTACCAGTTTTGATTCCGAATCTTGAAAACGCACTTTCGTGGGTTCCGTTTTGGGGAGGTTTTTTTTTAATCGCGGTTGCAGATGATTTGACCCAATACTGGTACCACCGTTTACACCATCAGGTTCCCTTTTTGTGGCGTTTTCACAGAACGCATCATTCGGCTCCATACATGGGAATGGCGATGCTTTCAAGACAAAACTTTATCTACACCATCTTTTTCTCTCAAATATATTTAACAGCAACGTTGACATTTTTAGGTTTAGGACTGCCGGCTCTGTTTGTTTTGGTGATAAAAAGTATCATCACCCTAACGGCACATTCGAGCATTGCCTGGGACAAACCATTTTACAAATACAAAGTTTTGCATCCGATTGCATGGGTGTTGGAAAGATTAATCTCTACTCCGGCTACACACCATGCACATCACGCAGATACAAGCGGTGATGGCGTTGGACACTTTAAAGGCAACTTTGGAAATATGTTTTTTATCTGGGATGTGATTTTCGGAACAGGTTTAATTACGCGTCAGTTTCCAAAATCATATGGTATCAAATCCTATAAACAGGAAGAATGGTATGCGCAGTTCCTTTGGCCAATATTCAAATCTAAAAAAGAAGGAAGCGCACTGGCAGAAGGAGTTCTTTCTGTACCCTTAAAACAAACTCCAATTATTGAAAATCAGCCAGTACTTGAAACCGTTCAATCCTAATATCATGAAAAATAAAATATTAAAAAACAGTATCTCTGTCGTAACTCTTTTTGTAACAATTATTGGCTTTTGCCAAAATAAAAGCTCCAATACAGTATCATTAGATGTCTATTACAGTAAAATTCAGGCTGAAAAAAAACCACAAATTATTGATGCCAGAGGTCCGGAAGAATTTGCTTTAAACCATATTAACGGAGCGGTAAATTTTAATCTGGAATCTAAAGATTATGCTCAGCAGATTGCAAAATTAGATAAAACAAGGCCCGTTTTCACTTATTCTATCGGAGCAGGAAGAAGTGTCTGGCTTGCTGATGATCTGTTAAAGAAAGGTTTTAAGGAAGCTTATAGTTTAGAGGGTGGAATTGCAAACTGGATTGGCAACGGAAAACCATTTTATGCTAATTCAAAAAGTAAATTAACATTGGCAGAATACAATACAATCATCGCTGAAAATAAAGATGTTTTGGTAGATATTGGATCCATTTATTGTGGTGCCTGTAAAAAAGTTAAACCAGTTCTGGAAACTATCAAAGCCCAATATGGTACGAATCTGAAAGTGATAGAAATTGATCTTGAAGATAATCCGCAATTCATAGCCGACTTGAAAATAATAAAAGTTTTTCCAACCTTGATTTTATATAAAAACGGTAAAATAGTTTTCAAAAAAGAAGGTACAGCCGATTTGAAAAAAGAGGTAGATGTAGCTTTGGCACAAAAATAATTAAATCGTTATACGTTTTTAGTGTAATCTAAATCCGTCTTCTCATAAAAAAGCAAATATATTTTACTCTTTAATGCACTAGAAATATGGTATTTAAATTTGATATCTTTATGAGTTTTAGCTAAAATAATCTGTCAAGCCTATTATGTTTATCCATAATTTTTAATACAAACCAAAACACCTGTAAAAAAAACAACCAATGCTTATTAAAACAAAACAACTTAACCTTCATGAAGACTGGACAGTCGTATTATTAGGGTTCTTAATCATCGGCATTTCACTGTTTGTATTTCTTCCTGAAGTCCCGGTATTCAAGTGGTCAGACGGATCCGATTTATTGACAGAAGTATTTGCTGCCGGAAATCTGCAAGTGCTGCTGATTCAGTTTATTTATCTGCTTGTTATCGGAACTATGGCTGCTTTTTTAATTGGCAAATCTGTAAAAAACTTTTTGTTGGGTTTCCCAATCGTTTATCTGTTAACTGTTTTAGCTTTGATTATAGCAGGAAATACTTTTATAAAAGGACTCAATTTAGAAGCCGTAATTTTTAGTTTGATCATTGGTCTGGCAATTGGTAATTTTTTCAAACTTCCGGAATGGTTTCGCTCAGCGCTTTCTACAGAAGTTTTTGTAAAAATCGGATTGGTTTTATTAGGAACCAGCGTCATTTTTTCAGATATTTTAAAAGCAGGTTCTTTAGGATTGATTCAGGCTTTAGTTGTTGTATTATCAGTTTGGTATTTTGCTTTCTGGCTTTGTAAAAAACTAAAAGTCGATGATGAACTCACCATGATGATTTCAAGTGCGGTTTCTATTTGCGGGGTTTCGGCTGCTATTGCAACATCGGGAGCGATTAAAGGCGATTCGAAAAAACTGTCGTATGTGATTTCGATGGTATTGGTAACCGCCATTCCGATGATGATTTTCATGCCCATAATTGCAAAATATTTTAATTTTCCAGAAGAAGTAACTGGAGCCTGGCTCGGAGGAAGTATCGATACATCCGGAGCTGTTGTGGCATCTGGAACACTGGTTGGAGAAACAGCTTTGAAAATCAGTACCATTGTCAAATTCTCTCAAAATGTTTTATTGGGACTGGCCGCTTTCGCAATCTCAGTTTATTGGACATACACTCATAATAAATCGGAAGAAGCTATGGCTTCAAAACCAACTTTAAGTGTAATCTGGGAACGTTTTCCAAAGTTTGTACTTGGATTTATATTCGCCTCTTTAGTCTTTTCATTCTTACTGACTTCTGAAACAAGAGATACTGTAAAAGACAGTCTGAAAAATATACAGGGAATTTGGTTTGCCCTAGCTTTTACCAGTATCGGTTTAGAAACCAACTTTAAGGATTTATTCAGTAACAACAGTAAAAAACCATTGTATGCATTTTTGATTGCGCAGTTTTTTAATGTGGTTATTACCCTGATTATTGCTTTTTTATTGTTTGGAAAATAATTAAGAACTATAAAAATTTCCTTTTCAATGATGTAATAGTAGTTTTAAAACTACATAAAACAAGAGTGTCTAATACCTAAATTGGTATTTGACGCTCTTGTTTATTTTTAAAAATACTTAAAAATCAATAACTTAAAAACAACTTTTATATTTCTACTACTCAATTCTTTCCCCCCACTTCAAAAAAAATTAAAAAAACTTTTGGATATCATTATATTAAATTTAACTTTGTCTATAGGATTAGTAGAGTTATAAATTTTATCAAAAAAAAAATAATATTTTGAAAACAACAGGTAGCACAACCCATTACATTCTTATTGAAAATTACATTTATAAGACTTCTTCTTGTATGTGTGGCTGTTGCTAAATCTTCACGATTACGTCTGCCAATTACTTTTTTTTATAATTGATTTCAGGCGAATCATTACCTCATCAAAAAATTTAATGTAAATACCACGCATTTTGCTTCAATTATGGGCAAAAAGCATATTTAAATATATTCAAAAACAAATTTTAAACTCAATAATATGAAAAAAATGAACTGCAACTGCTAAAACCAAAATATTTCTGCGGCAACGGAAATATCAGGATTAAAGAAAATTTATCGCTAAATGAAAGGACTACAGAGAGTTTAAAACAAACTTTCAGGGCTCCTTGTATAATTACCTAAACAACGTAATGAAAAAAAATATCAACATCCTTTTTTGGATTAGCATTTTATTGATTTCAGTCGGAATTAATGCCCAAAATACACAAGCAACAATCAACTCTACATTGAACGGAACTGTTATTGATCAGGTTACCAATCAGCCAATTCCGGGAGTTAATATTCAAATTAAAGGTACCACCCACACAGCAGTAACCGATTTAGACGGAAAATTCTATTTCCAGACCGGTCAGAAATTCCCATACATACTGATCGTAAGTTATATTGGTTATGTGACTGCAGAACACACTGCAAATACCGATTTTGTTCAGATTTCGTTAAAAGAAGACCGCAAGGAACTTGACGAACTGGTAATTATCGGATATGGAAGCACGACCAAAAAAGATTATACAGGTGCTGCCGAAACCGTTTCTTCCACAGCATTAAAAGCAACGCAAAGAACACTCGAGAGTTCGCTTCAGGGTTCTGTGGCGGGTGTAAATGTTACACAAACTTCAGGTCAGCCGGGTGCCAGTTTAAGTATCCGAATTCGTGGAGGAAGTTCAATACAGGGAGGAAATGAACCTCTTTATGTAGTGGACGGTTTTCCGCTTTACAATTCCGATTTTACAGCCGGAGTTTTGAGCGGTACACCAACCAATCCTTTATCTTCCATAAATCCGGCAGATATTGAATCTATTACGGTTTTAAAAGATGCTTCTTCTACAGCTATCTACGGATCAAGAGGTGCCAATGGTGTCGTTATTATTACTACCAAAAAAGGATCTGCCAGTGCCATGACAGTAAATTATGATTTTACGATTGGTCAGCAGGAAGTCCGCAATAAAGTGGATGTTCTGGATGCAAAAGGTTTCGCCCGACTTAGAAATGCTGCTCTTTACGATACAAATCCTGCTTTGGGACCAAACCAATATTTAACCGATGCACAAATTGCCGCATTAGGCAAAGGTGTTGACTGGCAGGAAGAAGCTTTTCAAAAAGGACTTGTACAAAACCATCAGCTGAGTATTTCTGGTGGTAATAACCAAACCAAATACGCTGTTTCCGGAAATTACTACAATCAGGAAGGAATTATAAAAAACACCGGTTTTGAAAGGCTAAGCGGAAGAGTTAATTTAACTTCAAAAATAAGCAGCAAAGCAAGATTTGGACTGAATCTTACTATTGCAGAAACGAAATCAAAAGTTGCTCCTGCAGGTTTAATCACTTCTTTATTGAGCATGCCTCCTACTGCGACTATTTATGAACCGGATGGTAGCTACACTTTACGTAATCCTTTTGAAAACATATTCGCAAACCCGATTGCAACTTTAAACGAACGCAAAAACGAAGCGATTACAGATCGTATCCTCGGGACTATTTATGGTGAATATGATATTTTGAAGAATTTGGTTTTCAAAGTATCTTTTGGAACCGACCTTATTTTCAACAAGGAGAAAAGTTATCTGCCATCCTCTATTTATGAAGGTTTGATTACTAATGGAGAAGGAAAAATCGGTACAGCAGATTCTAAAACATGGTTAAACGAAAACACATTGACCTACTCTAAAATTTTTGCAGAAAAACACAGTCTGAACATTCTGGCAGGTTATACACAGCAAAATTCTACAAGGGAATTTGTGACGGCAGGATCACAGCAGTTTGTAAACGATGTAACCTATTATTACAGTCTGCAAAGTGGAAATGTGGCATTAATGCCTACTTCCGGAGAAAGTACCTGGGCTTTGAACTCGTATTTATCAAGGGTAAATTACAATTACGATTCAAAATATTTCTTAACAGCAAGTTTAAGAGCCGATGGTTCTTCCAGATTTGGAAAAAACAACAAATGGGGTTACTTCCCTTCTTTCGCTGCGGCATGGCAAATAAGCAACGAAGATTTCTTTTCTCCTCTAAAAGATGTCATTAACAGCTTAAAAATCAGAAGCAGTTATGGCGCTACAGGTAATCAGGAAATTGGGGAATACCAGTCACTTTCGACATTAAGCAGTGTAAAATACCTTTTCGGAGATCAGATTTATACCGGTTTTACACCAACGAGAATCTCAAATGACGATTTAGGATGGGAACTGACCAATCAGTTTGATGCCGGTGTTGACTTAGGTTTTTTTGATGATAAATTAAACCTGACGGTAGATGTTTACCGCAAGACAACGAAAGATTTACTGTTGGCTGTTCAGATTCCGTACACCACCGGATTTACGTCTTCTTTGCAAAACTTTGGTACGGTACAAAATCAGGGAATTGAGTTAGGAATCAATACAGCTCTTGGAAATACAGCATTTTCATGGACTTCGAATTTTAATATCTCATTCAACAGCAATAAAATTATTGCTTTGGGAAATGACGCCGAATTCTACACTTTCGGAAATTATATCCTGAAAAAAGGAGAATCATTGGGAACTTTTTACGGTGCTGTAACCGACGGAATATTGCAGACCGCAGATGTTGCCACAAAAGGGGTTTTTACAGGAAATACAACTCCTAAAGCAGGTGATCGTTTGTACAAAGATATTAATGGAGACGGTGCTTTTACAACCGCTGCTGACAGAACCAGCATTGGCGATGCACAGCCTGATTTTATCTTTGGCTTCACCAATAATTTTAGCTACAGAGGTTTTGAATTATCAGCACTTATCAATGGATCTGTTGGAAATAAAATCCTGAACGGAAATGCTCAGGCTTTAGAATTATACAATGGTCAGCAAAATGCTTCTACAAGTGCTTTGGATGCCTGGACGCCAACAAATCCAAGTACAACAACGCCCCGTGCTAAACTGGATCCGGCTCCCGTTTTTTCAAACCGATTTGTGGAAGACGGTTCTTTTGTGAGAATCAAGAATATCACATTCAGCTACAATTTACCTAAAAAAACGGCAGAAAAACTGCTTCTGACTTCTGTGAAATTCAGAGTTGTGGGAGAGAACCTTTTCACATTTACCAAATACACAGGATTCGATCCTGAGGTAACCAACGGAACCACTATTTCTCCAGGAACAGATACCGGAATTTATCCTGCATCCAAAACAATTTCGGGTGGTTTAACCGTAACATTTTAAAAAAGACAATCATGAAAAAGACAATTCTATATAGTTTATCACTTCTTTTTATCATTAGTGCTTGTAATCCTTTGGATGAAAATCCGAAAGCTTTTATCGGTTCAGGTAATTTTTACAATACAACAGAAGATGCTGATGCGGCCGTACTATCCATTTACAATGCCATCAACAGCAGCACACACACGCTTTACAATCGACTCATTCAAATCTCAACCGAAATGGCAACGGATGATTATGAAGCAGGTCCAAGAGCCAGAAATGCGCATGTTAGAGCCTTATCAAATTTAACTCATGATGCCTCAAATGACCGTATGCTGGAAATCTGGCGTCAAAGTTATGACGGAATAAACAGAGCGAATGTCGCCATTGATAACATTGCTAAAAATCCGAATTTAAATTCACAAAAGGACAAGGATTTAATCAATGAAGCGAAGTTTTTAAGAGCCGTTTTATATTTCAATATTGTGAGATGGTTTGGAGATGTGCCGTTGGTTTTACACGAAACTACTTCACTTACTCCGGAAGCAATAAATCCTCCCAACAGCCCGGAAGCTGATGTTTATGCACAGATAGAAACCGATTTACTTGATGCTGAAGCTTTACCGGTTGTACAGCCAATTAAAGGAAGAATCACTTCGGGAGCTGCCAAAAGTTTATTGTCGAAAGTCTATCTGACGCAAAAAAAATGGCAAAAAGCGGCTGATAAAAGCCAGGAAGTTATTGACAGCAAGGTGTATGATTTATTTGAAAATTTTGCTGATGTGTTTAATGTGGCCACCAAAAACGGCAAAGAGCATATATTTTCGGCACAGTTTAAAGGTCTTACCAACTGGAACGGAAACATGTTGGCTTCTACTGCTGCTCCTACCTCCGTTCCCGGAATTGCAGGAGATCAGGCGGATGCACTACATACTGCCGGAGGTTTGTTTCAGGCTTTCGCCGAAAATGACAAACGAAAATACATCACGTTTGCTGTAGAATTTGTGAGTCCGACAGATGGAAAAACATACAAAGTAAGTCCGCATTTCAACAAATATTTTGATCCTGCAACTCCTGCTTCACCAGGGCAGTCTTCAAAAAATACACCTATTATTCGATTTGCAGAAATTTTGCTAATCAATTCAGAAGCATTAAATGAACTTAACGGACCAACAACAGAAGCCTTTGCAGGAATCGACCGTGTTAGGGAAAGAGCCGGAATTGATTTACTGTCGGTTACTTCTCCTTCCATCAGTCAGGATGATTTTAGGGAAGCCGTTTTTGAAGAAAGAAGAAAAGAACTGGTGTACGAATACCAGCGCTGGTTTGACCTGGCAAGAAGAGGTCCTGATTATTTTGTTGCCAAATTAAAAGCAGCGGGTAAAACGAATGCACAGCCAAAACATGTTCATTTCCCAATTCCGCAAAGAGAACTGGATCTGAATAAAAATTTGAAACAGGTTCCGGCGTGGAGAGATAAATAATTTTAACACATAGAAAAACATAGGCTTTCTTTTATTGAAAAGGATATAAAAAAGAAACAAGTTTCTCAACACATAGCTATGTGTTTTTTGAATAAGTGAAACGCCTTTTAGGCTTACAAATCTATGTTTCTATGTGTTAAAAATTTCTAGAGTTAAATAAATACTAACAGTAATTATAATAAAATGAATAAAAAAATGAATATTTTATTTTCTGTTCTATTGACAGGAATAATTGGTAATTATCGAGCCAATGCACAAACCAATTCGGCAAAACCAAACGTAATCCTGATCATGGTGGATGATATGGGTTATTCTGACCTGGGAAATTATGGATCAGAAATAAAAACTCCAAACCTGGACAGATTAGCAACCGAAGGAACACGCCTTCGCGAATTTTACAATAACTCGATTTGTGCACCAACAAGAGCTTCACTTTTAACAGGGCAGTATCAGCACAAAGCGGGTGTTGGTTATTTTGATGTAAACTTAGGATTACCGGCATATCAGGGTTATCTGAACAAAGAATCTTTAACTTTAGGAGAAGTTTTCCGTTCAGGAGGTTACAGCACTTTAATGTCCGGAAAATGGCACGTAGGTTCTGAAGACAAAGCGCAATGGCCAAACCAAAGAGGTTTTGATAAGTTTTACGGAATCTTAAAAGGTGCTTCTAATTATTTTAATACGGATGGATTGCCTTTTGGAAAAACGCCTTATCCTGTAGCTTTGATTCGTAATAATGAAGAACTGCATCCTAAAGCGGATTCTTATTATTTTACAGATGAAATCGGGAACAATGCTGTTCAGTTTTTGGATGAACAAAATAAAGAAAACAAACCTTTCTTTTTATATTTAGCTTTTACAGCTCCCCACTGGCCATTACAGGCAAAACCGGTTGACATTGCTAAATACCGTGGAAAATTTGATGAAGGCTGGGATGTTCTAAGAGAAAAAAGAATCAAAAAACTGAAAGAAAACGGTATTTTATTAGCAGACCAAACCATTGCTCCAAGAGATCCTGAAGTACCAGAATGGAACAAATTAACCTACGACGAAAAACAATTCTGGAAAGCTAAAATGGAAGTCTACGCTGCAATGGTAGACAATATGGACCAGAATGTGGGTAAAGTTTTAGACAAATTAAAAGCCCTGAAAAAAGACAAAAATACTTTGATTATTTTCATATCTGATAATGGTGCTCAGGGCGGTTTCAATACCTACAATCCGTTAAGAAGAGGATTAGTGAAAAATGACGGGCCAATTGGAACTTCAGGTTCTTTCGATTATCAGGAACAAAACTGGGCTTATTTGTCGAATACGCCATTACAGGATTATAAAAACAATATGCACGAAGGTGGTTTTAGTTCTCCATTTATTGCCTGGTTTCCATCCAAAATCAAAGCAGGAAGAATTGATAAAGGAACCGGGCATTTAATTGACCTTGCCCCTACTTTTTATGATTTAGCAGGAATTCAGTATCCAAAAGAACTGAATGGCGTAACGTCTAATCCTTTACCTGGAAAAAGTTTACTGCCTGTTTTAATTGATGGTGCATCTGAGGTAAACCGTGGTGCTCCGATATTCTGGGAAAGAGCCGGAAACAGGGCCGTAAGAGATGGAAAATGGAAACTGGTTTCTATCTACCCTTCTTACCAATGGGAACTTTACAATCTGGAAAACGACAGAGGTGAAACTAAGGATGTAGCACAGCAAAATCCGGGTATTGTAAACGAACTATCAGCTAAATATTTTGACTGGGCAGACAAAACCGGCGTGGTGGAATACAGCAAATTCAAACAAAAAAATGAGCTTATTCCGGGTGCAGCGGCTAAAAAGTAATGGCGTTTTTGATATTTTATGCCATTATAAATAAAAGGCGATTGTTGATTCAATCGCCTTTTGTGTTTGTAAATACTGGGTTTCGCTTTTCTTCAAATCTTAAATGGCATCTTACTTAATATGTTGTAAAATTTGCCGAACCTCAGCGATATCATTGACAAAATACCTTGCTGCTGTTTTTGTATTTCCAACCTTTATCGTGTAAGCACTATCCAGCAATTCCTGAAACATGAATTCGTCAGTCCAGTCATCTCCAATGGCTAAAATAAAATCATAATTACCCTCAGTTACCAATCTTCCTGCTGCACGTCCTTTATTTACATTACTGCTCTTTACTTCGAGTACTTTATTCCCTTCGAGCACTGAAAGTGAATTATTAGCCAAAAGGCTTGTCAGGACATGCTTGAGTTCCATGGTTCTCAAATTCGCAAGATCTGCATCCGCTCTTCTGTAATGCCAGGCTAGAGAATAGTTTTTTTCTTCAATAAAAGTACCTGGAGTACTATCTGTAAAACTTTCAATAATAGGCCGGATATTTTCTTTCCATTCTGTTTTAATATGTTCCAGGCTTATCCATTCTTTTTCTTTTTTTCTAAGCCATACTCCATGATCCGTTATTAAAGTATAGTTTTTATGTCCAAACCAGCTTTCGAGTGTTTTACGGTCACGTCCACTGATTATGGCAATTTCTGTATTTTCATCTGCTGCAATATTGTCCAGAAGGGCATATAATTCATCATCTGGACTTGCCTCTCCGGGTATATTCTTAAATCCTACCAGTGTTCCGTCATAATCCAGTAAAAGCAGTCTTTTCCCGGAATTCTTATAATCCAGTGAAATATCGTGAAGTATTTCAGGATTCATTTTTTTGGTAATGGTGACAGGGGGTGAAGTTTTAGTCAATTCAAGAGCATTCAGAAATGAGTCGGCCCATTTTTCTACATTATAGCGTGACACTCTTTTCTGCAAGGTTTCCAGTCTCGATTTTTGTTCGGCTTCAGGCATTTCAAGAGCATATTTCAGCGTATCGGCAATCTGCTCAAAATTATTGGGGTTTACTAAAAGTGCCTCATACATTTCTTTAGCAGCACCGGCCATTTCGCTTAAAACAAGTACGCCTTTTCCTTGTGTTTTTGTTGCTATATACTCTTTGGCTACAAGATTCATTCCGTCCCTTGTTGGCGTAATAAGTGCTACATCAGCAGCAACATATAAATCAATGAGATCATCAAAGGGCATTGACCTGTAAAAATACCAGATCGGTGTCCAGTTTACCGTTGCAAGCTGTCCGTTTATCCTGCCCACTAATTCGTCTGTTTCCCGCTTTAAACGCTGGTATTGCGGAACATTCTCCCTTGAGGGAACAGAAAGCATTACCAGACGTACTTTTCCCTTATACTCAGGATATTTGTTCAGGAAATATTCAAATGATTTTATTCTGCTTGGAATTCCTTTTGTATAATCCATTCTGTCGATTGACAAAATAAGTTTACTTTCAGAAAAAGACATATTATGCAGTTCGAGACTATGCATCAGATCAGACTTATTGGCATCCGGACGAGCTGCATGTTCAAGAGCCGAATTAAAGTACTTGTCATAATCAATTCCCATAGGAAAAGAATCTACTTTTACAATTCTGTCTTTGTAAAATATTTCATTAAATCGAATTTCAAGTCCGGCAATCCTGGATGTCGAACTGATAAAATGCCGAACATAATCATAGGTATGAAAACCAATAAGATCGGCACCAAGCATACCGTATAACAATTCATCGCGCCACGGACAAGTCCTGAAAAGTTCAAATGACGGATACGGAATATGAAGAAAAAAACCAATGGTAAGGTTTGGCATTTTCTGCCTTAGTAGTTCAGGAACCAGTAACAGCTGATAATCATGAATCCATACAGTATCTCCTTCGTTTACATTTTGGAGGATAACATCGGCAAACTTCTGATTGACCTGCTTATAAGATTCCCAATGTGTAATTTCAAATTCTGTATATGCCTGAAAATAATGAAAAAGAGGCCACAACGCGGTATTGCTAAAGCCATAATAATAGTTCTCAATATCGTACACTGTCAGGGGAACACTGATGCATTTTTCTTTTGCCAATGCAATTTCAACTTCATTTTTCCTTTCTGGTTCAATTTGTTCATCTGTAAGTCCAGACCAGCCTATCCAGATTCCGTTTCCTTCAGAGTGAACTGATTTCATTCCGGTCGCAAGTCCCCCTACACTTGATTTTACTACTAACTTTTCGTCATCAAATTTAAGGTCTACAGGAAGGCGATTGGAAACTATAATTGTTTTATTCATCAAAAAATGGTTTGGATTAATAACATCGTTTTAGTAAATTTAAATAATTAATACCCTTTTACCTAACTAAAAGATGACTTTATGAAGAATTTAAACTATGGTATAATTGGTAATTGTCGCAGTGCTGCATTGGTTTCGGATAAAGGAGCTATCGAATGGTGCTGCCTTCCAGAATTTGATTCTGCATCAGTATTTGCAAAAATATTAGATCAGGAAATTGGCGGAAGTTTTGAAATACAGGTGACTGATGATTATACAATTACCCAAAAATATATACCGAACACAAGTATAGTAGTAACAACCTTTTTTAATGGTACAGATGCTTTTGAAATTAACGATTTCATGCCGCGATACCGAAAAGAAAAAGGAGGATATATGGCGCCTCCGGAAATTATCCGGTATTTTAAAAAGCTATCAGGAAATCCTTCATTCAGGATAATTTATGATCCCCGTCTGGATTATGCATCAGGTGTGACAAGCAGCTATGTTAAAGAACACCATATTGTCAGCCTTACCGGTACAATAAAATTCGATTCACTTTTCCTGTACAGCAATTTAGATTTGGAAAGTATTGCCAACGGAAACGAAATCACACTTAAAGGTGACAGTTATCTGCTAATGGCTTATAATGAGAAAATTTTTATTCCAACGCTCACAAAAATAAATTTGGAGTTTGAACGAACCAAAACCTACTGGCTTAGCTGGAGCGATAAAACAACTGAATACAAAAAATACAATGAGCAGATTGCCCGTAGTGCCATTACGCTAAAATTACTCAGTTATGAAAAAACAGGCGCTGTTTTGGCTGCTGCCACAACTTCACTGCCGGAAACTATTGGCGAAGTGCGAAACTGGGATTACAGATTCTGCTGGATTAGGGATGCTTCGATGGTAGTGAAAGTGATTTCTGAACTTGGTCATAAAAAACTGGCTAAAGATTACCTGCAGTTCATTATTGATTTAGTTCCTAATAAAGATGAGAAACTGCAAATCATGTATGGCATCAATAAAGAGAAAAAACTGACCGAAGAAACACTCGATCATCTCAGCGGATACATGGGCAGCAAGCCGGTAAGAATTGGTAACGCAGCGTATTCTCAGCGTCAGAATGATATTTATGGTATTTTGATGGATGTGATTTACCAGCAGCTCATCTCTTTTAGTAATGATACTGAAAACGGCGAAGAACTCTGGAACATAACCAAAGGAATCGTTTGGGTTGTAAATAAGCACTGGCAGGAGCCTGACAAAGGAATCTGGGAATTCAGAACCGAGGAAAGACATTTTACATTCTCTAAAATATTATGCTGGACAGCCATAGACAGAGCCATCAAAGTTGCCAGAATATTAGGCAAAAAACACAAAGCAGAAAAATGGGAACCTTTGGCTGCTGCCATAAAAAATGACATCATGGAAAATGCCTGGAATGAATCGGTACAGGCTTTTACACAATCCTATGGCTCTAATGACCTTGATACTTCAGTACTGTTAATGGAAAGTTACGGTTTTATTGAAGCTATGGACCCAAAATATGTGGCAACAGTTAAAGCAATTGAGCGTGATTTAAGCAATAACGGACTTTTATACCGTTATAAAAACAAGGACGATTTTGGTCTTCCGTCTTCTTCTTTTACGATTTGTACTTTTTGGTTCATTAACAGCTTGTACAAAATTGGAGAAGAAAAGAAAGCGGAAAAACTTTTCGAAAAATTACTATCTTACAGTAATCATTTAGGATTATTCAGTGAAGATATCGATTTTGAAACCAAACGACTTTTAGGGAATTTCCCTCAGGCATATTCGCATTTAGCCCTTATAGAAACAGCTATCAATCTTTCTAATATTACTCATGAAGAGGTAGTGCTTGATGCGATACGATAATTTTTTAAGCAATTACAACAAAAGCGATTGTCTCAGGACAATCGCTTTTGATTTATATAACTAGAAAGAAAGTGAAATTTAAGATGCCATAGCAATTTCTAATGGTGCAGCTATTTTTGCTAACGTAAGCGGATCTGAATACCCTAAGAAAAAAATATCCAGTATTTCCTGAAATACAGGATCTGCATTTTCTGCCTGAGAAAAAAGTGTCATTGAAGAACGAAGCTTTCTCGCATCTAATTCTCCCAGAATAGCCTCAATCGATTTTGCTTTATACTCTAATAAAACTTTACAAATTTCAATTAAATGTTTCGCTAAGACAGGATGATTTAAAAAATCTTCTGCTTCTTTAAGATCTGCAAGTGCATAATACTTTGCTATCGTGCTTTTTCCCAAGCCTTTCAACTGAGGAAAAATAAACCACATCCAGTGCGTTTCTTTCTTCCCTTTTTTTAATTCGGAGTAAGCAGTAAGATAAAGTTTGTTCTGTGCATCTAAAAAGCGTGTTAAATCATTATTTGCGTAAGCCATTCTGAAATAATTTATAAGGTTAAACAATTTTTTAGGTTTGTTTATAAAGTCCTCCAAAACTACTCAGCTTCCCGGCTTACAGTTTTATATAATTATTAAAGTCACATTATATAATTTCAATTTATAAAAACCAAAACAGCTGCAAAAACAAGTAATGCAGCTGTTTCGAAAAAATATACAATTAAAAGAATTTTAATTTTTGAAATAATTCAACGATTTTTCAATAATAGAAAGGCATTCCTTAATTTGATCTTCAGTAATAACCAAAGGCGGAGCCAGACGAATTTTGTTTCCGTGAGTTGGTTTTGCCAATAATCCGTTATCCCTGAATTTCAGGCAGATTTCCCAGGCCAGATCCGATTCTTCATCAGTATTAATTACAATCGCATTTAGTAAACCTTTTCCGCGAACCAGTGTAATTAAATTATTACTTTTAGCAATTTCGTTTAAACCTTTTCGCAAAATAATTCCCAGACGTTCAGCATTTTCAGCCAGTTTTTCTTCTTTTACCACTTCAAGGGCAGCAATTGCAACAGCAGCCGCAACAGGATTTCCGCCAAAAGTAGATCCGTGCTGTCCCGGTTTGATTACGTTCATAATTTCGTTATTTGCTAAAACCGCAGAGACAGGATAAACCCCTCCTGAAATTGCTTTTCCTAAAATCAAAATATCAGGCTGAACATTTTCGTGATGAACCGCTAAAAGTTTTCCGGTACGCGCAATTCCGGTCTGAACCTCATCTGCAATAAACAACACATTATGTTTTTCGCAAAGGGCTTTTGCTTTCGCTAAATAACCTTCAGACGGAACATAAACTCCCGCTTCTCCCTGAATAGGTTCTACCAGGAAGCCGGCAATATTTTTTGATGATTCCAATGCTTTTTCTAAAGCCTGTAGATTATCATATTCAATTTTTACAAAACCTTCTGTAAAAGGGCCGAAACTCTTGCGGGCACTTTCATCATTCGAAAATGAAATGATGGTGGTAGTTCTTCCGTGAAAATTATTCTCGCAAACAATAATCTGTGCCAGGTTTTCATGGATTCCTTTTACTTCATAAGCCCATTTTCTGCACAATTTCAAAGCTGTTTCTACCGCTTCGGCACCTGTGTTCATTGGCAGGACTTTATCAAAACCAAAATAATTGGTTACGTACTCTTCGTAATTTCCTAATTTATCATTGTAAAATGCACGGGAAGTTAAAGTCAGTTTTTGCGCCTGCTCTACCATTGCCCCCACAATTTTGGGATGACAGTGTCCTTGGTTTACGGCAGAATAAGCGGATAAAAAATCATAATATTTCTTTCCGTCCACATCCCAGACATACACACCTTCCCCCCTGTCTAAAACTACAGGAAGCGGATGATAATTATGAGCTCCGTATTTGTTTTCTTTCTCTATTAAAACTTCTGATTTAGAGGAAAGAGTTTCTTGTGTATGTGCCATGATTTTGTATTTATAACTTTTACAAAAATAATTATATTATATTATTCAACAACAAAAAACACTACTTTTGACTTTATATATCAAATAAAAAGTCAATTTAATTAACTTTAAAAATTAAAAAAGTCAATTTTAATTTTAAACAATATAAAAATGGATTCATTAGACGAATTTGACATCAGAATTATAAAAGAGCTTGAAAAAGACGGCAGAATGGCTTTTTCTACCATTGCAGCAAATCTGAAAATCTCAAATACAATGGTACATCAGCGTGTGAATCGTTTAACAGAACAAGGGATTATTTCAGGGATAAAACCTTTGGTTAACGAAAAAAAAATTGGTTACGACTGGGCTTCCTTTACCGGAATAACACTCAATAAAGATTCGGATTCAGAAAGGATTATCGAAGCTTTAAAGACTATTCCGGAAATCACCGAATGCTATTATGTTACAGGATCTTTTACACTTTACATCAAAATCATAGCTAAAAACCACGAACATATGAGAAATGTACTTTACGAAAAAATAGACCGGATTTCAGGCATTGCCAAAACCGATTCAATTGTAGAACTGGGATGTGCTTTTAAAAGAAATATTACACTTTAAAGTTATATATCTTTAAATTTAAAATTTTAGTTTTCAATAATTTAATCCCTATACACAAACCTCAAAAGAAAAAAGCTTTGAGATTTTTTTGTACGATTATATTTCAGATATTTGTTTAAAATTGTACAAAATCATGAAAAAATCAACATTCTTAATTTTAGTTATTTCCTTGTATTTCAACACTATTAACGCACAATTAAAAGCAGTAAAATACAGCGATGGAAATCAGGTTTTAAACGGACTATCAGTTAAAGCTACAAAAAAAAGCAGTCAGAATCCAGGTATATTACTTTTGCCAGCATGGCTTGGAATTGACAATGCTTCAAAAGAAATTGCCGAAAATTTATCCAAGCTGGGCTATACTGTTTTTATAGCTGATATTTATGGCGAAGGTAATTATCCTAAAAATACTGCTGAAGCAGGAAAACAAGCCGGTTTTTACAAAAATAATTATCAGGCGTACCAAAAACGTATTCAGCTGGCTTTAGATCAGTTAATCAAATCAGGTGCAAATGCGGATAATATTGTGGCTATTGGCTATTGTTTTGGTGGAACAGGAGTTTTAGAAGCTGCCCGAGGTAAATTAAATGTAAAAGGTGTGGTATCATTTCATGGCGGTTTAGGTAAAGATGCTGCCAGACCTTCTGAAACTATCACTGCCAAAGTTTTAGCTTGTCATGGAGCAGACGATCCATTTGTTTCAAAAGAAGAAATAGCTGCTTTTCAACAAGAAATGCGAGACACTAAAGCAGACTGGCAAATGATCTATTATGCAAATTCTGTACATTCATTCACAAATCCAGAAGCCGGAAATGACAATTCTAAAGGTGCTGCTTACAATCCGGTTGCTGCAAAACGATCTTTTGAACATTTACTGCTTTTCCTGAACGAGGTACTTAAAAAGTAACCGACAAACCAACCAAAACTAAACCAAAAACCGATGTCACATAATAAAATCAGAGAAGATAAAACCTGTCTTAACTGTCGTCATGTTGTAGAACAAAAGTTTTGCCCCAATTGTGGACAAGAGAACTCAGAAAGCAGAAAAACATTTCATCATTTGTTTATCCACTTTTTTGAAGATCTGACACATTACGAAAATGCCTTTTGGAAAACGATACGAAATCTGCTTTTCAAACCGGCAACTTTAACCAAAGAGTATCTGTCGGGAAAAAGGCTTTCCTATTTGGCTCCGGTTCGTTTATATATTTTCATCAGTTTCATTACGTTTTTATTAATTGCTATGTTTCCTGTTAAAGTCAACGAAAACAGTAATAAAAGTGAAAAGGAAATAAATGACGAAATAGCTAAAGCTACACAAGGATTAAACATTAAAAAAGAAAATAATAAATACTTCCATTTTTCAAACATAAAGAAAATTGATTCTATTCCGAAATATGGAAAAGAAGAAGAAAAACTGAATGCTACCAGCTACTGGTTTGCTGAAAAAGCAATTCACATCAGTGAGAAATATACCAAAAAAGAAATTTTTACAAAATTTACAGAATCTTTCTTTCATAATCTTCCTAAAATTTTATTTATCGTTATGCCATTTTTTGCTTTTTTCTTATGGCTTTTTCACAATAAAAAAAAATGGTATTATTTTGATCATGGCATTTTTACACTTCACTATTTTTCTTTTTTATTATTAATTTTCCTTGTAATGTTTATTATGGACCGTGTTGTCGGTCTTTTTGGTGAAGATAGTCCCCTGAATATTATTTCCACTATTACCAGCATTGTTGGAACAATCTGGATGTGTTATTATTTTTATCCGGCTCATCATCGTTTTTATGGTGAATCAAGAATAGTTTCTTTTGTTAAAAGTGTATTGTTATTCATTATAAACTCTCTTTTTATTCTATTTTTGCTAACCTTGTATATTCTGTATACATTTATCAACATACATTAAAAACGAATAATGAAAAAAATTGCATTTCTGTTATTGATTGTTTCTGCATTTTCATGTAAAAACACTCAAAATATTACCTTTAAGGACAATTCCAATCCTTCTGAATACACTGAAAAAATTTCCGAAACAAATTTAAAAACAATGCTTTACAGAATAGCTTCAGATGAAATGGAAGGCCGTGAAACCGGCTCGAAAGGACAAAAGAAGGCTGGACTTTACATGATAGAGCAATACAAAAAAAATGGAATTCCTTTTCCAAAAGGTGCTACAGATTACTATCAGCATATTCCTGCATCTTACTTAAATGCAAGACACAATGAAAACTTACCGGATTCAGAAAACATCTGGGCATACATTGAAGGTTCAGAAAAACCAGATGAAATTTTGGTAATCTCAGCTCACTACGACCATGTGGGTATTCAAAACGGAGAAGTTTACAATGGCGCTGATGATGATGGTTCCGGGACAGTAGCATTATTAGAAATGGCTAAGGTTTTTGCAAAAGCTAAAAAAGAAGGACACGGACCTAAACGTTCCATTTTATTTCTTCATGTAACCGGAGAAGAACATGGATTGCATGGTTCTCGTTATTATTCTGAAAATCCATTGTTTCCTTTAGCAAATACAGTTGCCGATATTAATATTGACATGATTGGCCGCCGTGATGTAGAACATGCTAAAACAAACAATTATGTCTATGTTATCGGAGCCGACAGATTATCATCTGATCTGCATAACGCTGTGGTGGCACAAAATGAAAAATATATTAAAATGGATCTTGATTTTAAATTCAATGATCCTAAAGACCCAAACCGTTTTTATGAGCGTTCTGACCATTATAATTTTGCGAAACACGGTATTCCGGCCGTTTTCTTCTTCAATGGCGTTCACGAAGATTACCATGGCAAAGACGATATAGCAGAAAAAATCGAATATGATGCTTTAACAAAAAGAACAAAATTAGCTTTTGTTGTTGCGTGGGAACTGGCCAATAGAGAAAACAGACCTATAGTTGATAAAAAATAAGGTTATATTTAAGTTCCTAAGTTTTTCTCTTAGTGAATAAACAAAAAAGCTGCCCTTTGAGACAGCTTTTTTTGTTTTGTATCAATTTTAAAAAATCGACATTAATCTTTATCTCCTCTAATAAATTTACCTTCCTTCGTAAATTCAAGATCAATTTTGTTTGTTAAATCTACATCAACGTCTTTGTGCCCGTAATCTATATGGGTAATTTTTTCATTTGGATAATGCTTTGCCACATACTCTTTTATGTTTTTGGGGATAAATGAGGTTGGGATAGGTTTATCGCCACCATCAACTTCACGATAAGCGCCGTCTTTCCAAAACTCTACTTCGGTACCGTCTTTCAGTTTTACTTCGTATCCTTTTTCACCATGTTCAGCATCTTTTTTAACTGTTTCTACTGCAGTATTACTGAAATACTTTTTCAAAAACTCCTGTGCCGGCTTTGGTAATTCAGTAAGTTCAATTTTCTTTTGTGCGTGAGTCGATACTGCAAAACCAAGTAATAATGCGACTGTAATTATTTTCGTTTTCATAATTGCTTAATTAAAATTTCATACTCTCTAATTTACAATAAGTAAAAACACATTCAAACGAATTTAAGAAACCTTTAATTTTTTATAAACAGCTTAAATTGAATACCAAAACAAAAATCAAAACAACCAAGGGATAAAGCAATTAAAAGCCACTACTATAAAAGACGAAAATAAAACAGCTTTTTAGAGCTATTTAATGGCTTCTTATTCTTTTAATACTGTGAATCTAAAGCGATATAAAAACTAATTTTAAAAAAGAAAGGCTACCAAATTAGGCAGCCTTCAATTTACAATGTTTTTAAATTTATTTTTTAATTACTTTTATGACTGAGGATTGTTTAGCAGAAATAACTTTTATAATATAAGTACCTTCACCCAAAAACGATAAATCAACTTTTGCTCGTACAGAATGAACCAATTGTCTCTTCAGCAGCTGACCTGTAACATTCATCACAATAACCTCTGATATTTCCTGATTCATTTCAACATTTACCATTTCATACGTAGGGTTTGGATAAACCAATACCAAACTTTTATCGTCTTCAAAATCAGGATTAGACAAAGAGCCAACGTAATATGCAGTATTGTCTTTTTTCCAGTTATTGCCAATTGGAGCAGTATCTTTATCAGCTTGAATAACGGTAAGATTAGGGTTTATTGTGGCATCAAACGTCTTTATATTATTGTTGTTTTTATTATCAATGTTTAAAGTCATTAATTGATTATTAGAACAATCTAAATAATTCAAATCCACACTTTTAGTTGCATTTAAAGAGGTTAATTGATTAAACGAACAATCTAAATAAATTAAATCCGTATTTTTTGATATATCAAAAGCGGAATCATTTAAAAATTTATTTTTAGCACTCTTTTTTGCTTCTCCTAATTTATTATGAGAAGAATCTAAGTAAGTCAAAAGCGTATTTAATGTTACATCTAAAATGGTTAATTGATTATAAGAACAATCTAGATAAACCAAAGCTGTATTGCTTGTAAGATCTAAGGAGGCTAATTGATTTGAACTGCAATTTAACTCAGTTAAAGCTGTATTTTTGCTTAGGTCCAAAGCAGTCAATTGATTTTCGTAAGCATACAATTTAGCTAACGATGTATTTTTTGTCAAATTTAAAGCAATCAAACGATTTTTATAAGTATACAAAGTATCCAACATGATATTTTGAGTTAGGTTCAAATCAGTCAATTCATTCTCGGAACAATCTAAAGTTTTTAATGACACAAAATCCTGTATCCCTTTTAAGCTAGAAATTTTTTTAGATGAAATATTCAGATTGGTTACGGTCGCAATTTTCGAAGTCAATATTTTGCCATTGATGCTTCCTGAGTCGAGTCCTAAATCAATCAAGGCCTGCTCAAAATTAATATCAGGAATTTCAGTATATGTTATTGCTGGACAAGCGGCAGTACTATAAGTTGCTGTATCATCTTTGTTCCATCCATCAGGTTCTTTGATGCTGTCTGCCTGAATACAGGTTAAATCAGGGTTGTTGGTTACTTCAAAATAAAGTATTTTATTATTATTTCCATTTTTAATATTCAATTCAACTAGTTCATTATAGCTACAGTATAACTTCCCTTCCAAGGCAGTGTTATTACTTAAATCTAAAGCTTTCAATTTATTAAATCTGCAATCAAACTGATTTAACGAGATGTTTTTAGTTAAATCTAAAGAAGTTAATTGATTGGAATCACACCATAAGTTAGCCAAGGCTGTATTTTGTGATACATTTAAATTAGTTAACTGATTTGAAGAGCATTCTACAGAAGTCAAAGCTATATTTTTGGTAAGATCCAAAACAGTTAATTTATTTTGTGAACAATAGAGTGTTTTTAGTTTCACAAAATCTTGTATTCCTGTCAAATCTGAGATATTTTTACCTGTAACATCTAAATTGAGTATACCGGCTACGCCAGAAGTAAGTATTCTCCCGTCAACACTACCAAAATCGTAACCAAGCGAAATCAAAGCTTGTTCAAAGTTCGTATCCGGAATCAATGTATATTGAGGCATTGGACAAGAGATAATACTATAATTTGCTGTAGCATCTTTTTTCCAGCCTGTATTTGGAGCAGTGGTTCCGTCAGCCTGAATACAAGTAAGATTTGGATTATTTATGGCATTAAAAGTTATCATTTTGCTATTCTTGCCGTTTTTCACATTTAAACTCACAAAATTATTGGATTGGCTATCCAAATGAGTCAAAGCTATATTTTTACTTACATCTAATGTGGATAATTGATTATGATGACAGGTCAAAAATGTCAGAGCGGGATTCTCAGCTACATTTAAAGAAGATAATCTATTATTATTACAATCCAATTGGACCAAAGATGCGCTTCGTGGTAAAATTAAAGATATCAATCGATTAGAATTACAATGAAGTTCAGTTAAAGCATTATTTTTGGCTGCATCTAAAACGGTTAATTGATTATTATAACAGGATAAATAAGTCAAAGTGGTATTTTTACTTACATCCAGAGTAGTCAATTTATTATCAGAACACTGTAATTCTATTAGACTTATATTTTTACTTACGTCTAAAGAGGTCACTTTGTTTGTACTGCAAGCCAAATAATTCAAAACTGTATTGTTGGTTACATCCAAAGCCGTTAATTGATTTAAATCGCAAACCAACTCTTTTAAATTGGTATTCTGTGTTACATTTAAAGCTGCTAATTTATTATTTGAGCAAATTAAATCGTTTAAGAGGATATTTTTGCTTACATCTAAAGTAGTCAATTGATTTGAAGAACACCTCAATTCATTCAAAGCAAGGTTTTTACTAATATCTAAATCTGTGAGTTTATTATTATCACAATATAAAGTTTTCAAACCCACAAAATCATTTAGACCTGTTAAACTTGAGATATTTTGGCTTGTAACGTTCAAAGTAATTAAGCTGCCAATATTTGAAGTAAGCACTTTTCCATCAATACTGCCAGAGTCGTGCCCTAAATTAATCAGGGCTTGTTCAAAATTTGGATCAGGTATATTGGTATAAGCCATTGCCGGACAAGCAGTAACACTGTATATTGCTGTAGCATCTTTACTCCATCCGGAATACGGAGGAGTGGTACTATCGGCTTGTATGCAAGTAAGTTTTGGATTCCCGGCAACTTCAAAATTGGTTATTTTAGTGTTATTTCCGTTTTTAATATTCAGAAAGGTTAATTTATTTGAATAAGCATCCAATTTCTGTAGAACAGTATTTTTACTTAAATCCAAACTGGTCAATTGATTGGAGTAGCAAATAAAATTAGTCAGGGCGCTATTTCTGCTCACATCCAAACTGGTCAATTGATTGGAATAACAAGTCAAATCACTCAAAGCTATATTTGCAGTAACATCCAAAGTAGTCATTCGATTACTATTGCACCATAAAGTTGCTAAAGCTGTATTTTTGCTTACATCTAAAGTGGTAAACTGATTGGAATAGCATTGTAATATTGTAAGCGCTGTATTATTACTTAAATCCAAATTAGTCAATTGATTATCGAAACAATACAAAACACTTAAATCCTTATTTTTACTAATATCTAAAGTTGTCAATTTATTGCTGCTGCATTGCAAGGATGTCAGCCCCGTATTTTTGGTAACATCCAAACTATTCAATTTATTTGCATAAGGATGTAATATATTTAAGGCTAAATTTCTACTTACATCAAGAGAAGTCAATAAATTTGAACCACAATTTAATTCTTTCAAAGCAGTATTTTGGCTTACATCCAGAATTGTCAGTTTATTTAACCAGCAAACCAACTGAGTCAGGGAGGTATTTTTACTTACATCCAAAGCAGTTAATTCATTAGTATTACAAATTAAATTAGTTAACGCAATATTTTTAGACACATCCAAACCAGTCAATTTATTTCCTCGACAATTCAGACTAGCCAGAGCTAAATTTTGGGTAACATTCAGAGATGACAATAAGTTAGAAGAACAATCCAAAGTTTTTAAAGCCATAAAATCCTGTATCCCGGTTAAGTCTGCTATGCCTTTATTAAAAACATCTAAACTCGTTACACGAATGATGTTATCAGTAAGTACTTTTCCGTCTGTAATGCCAGAATCGTATCCTAACCCAATTAAAACTCTCTCAAATTTAACATCCGGAATAGCAGTGTAACAGCCAGTTATGCTGTAATTCGCGATGGCGTCTTTTATCCATGCTGAATTAGGAGGAGTTGTGCTATCGGCCTGAATACACTTAAGGCTGGAATTGCCACTAGCATCAAAAGATGTTATAATGGTGTTCTTCCCGTTTTTCACATTTAAGGTTGAGAGTTGATTATTATTACAAGACAAAGAGGTCAAAGAGGTGTTTTTATCAAGATTTAAAGTGGTCAGTTTATTTGAGGAACAATTCAACACTTTCAATGACACGAAATCTTCTATACCAGCTAAATTTGTGATATTTTTTGCTGATACATCCAAATTTGTAACACCTGCAATATTAGAAGTAAGTACTTGTTTATCCAGTGGCGTAATATCATAACCCAAATCAATCAGTGCCTGTTCAAAATTAGGATCTGGAATTGCTGTATATCCAGCTTCTGCACAAAAAACACTATAACTAGCAGCAGCATCTTTAATCCAGCCAGCATTTGGAGGTGTTAGATTATCAGCCTGGATACACGAGAGTCCCGGGTTATCTTTACCATCGAAAGTCGCTATCCCGCTATTGTTCCCATTTTTAATATTTAAAGACGTTAGTTTATTAGAATAGCAATAAAAGGATATTAGATTTGGATTTTTACTTACATCCAAAGAAGTCAATTGATTAGAAAAGCAACTCAAATAATACAAATTAGGGTTTTTGCTAACATCCAAAACGGTTAATTTATTTTCTCTGCATTGTAAAAAACCTAAAACCGGATTGTTGGTCACATCCAAAGAGGTCAATTGATTTAAATAACAATTCAATGTAGTTAGAGCTTTATTTTGACTAACATCCAAAGCAGTCAGTTGATTTAATTCACAATAGAGTATTTCTAAAGCAGTATTTTTGGTTACATCCAGAGTGGTAAATGAATTTCCTCCACATTGTAGATTGATTAAAGCCGTATTTTGGGATAAATCCAGAGGAGTATTAAATTTATTTACAATGCAATACAATCTTTTTAAAGCCTTATTTTTAGTTACATCAATTGTTGACAGCTGATTTTCACTGCAATTAAAATCTGTCAAAGCCAAATTTTTGGACACATCCAAAGAAGTTAACGAGTTTTTAGAAGTAAACAGTATATTCAAAGTCAGATTTTGGGTAACATCTAAACTGCTTAGCCGATTACTATCGCATTCTAATTCCGTTAAAGCTGTATTTTTAGATACATTCAAAGTGGTCAATGCGTTTGCGGAGCATTTCAAAATTTTCAACGCTAAAAAATCCTGTATTCCTGTTAAATCTGAGATATTTTTACCCGCAACATTTAAACTGGTTAGATTAGCAATCCTATTTGTAAGTACTTTTCCATCTTTGATACCGGAATCGATTCCCTGATTAATTAAAGCCTGTTCAAAATTAGCATCAGGAATAGCGGTGTATTGGGCATTTACTGTAAAGCATAAAAATAACATTGCAAAGAATGTCATAAAGAGTTTGTTTTTTATCATTTAGTCCACGGTTAAGTTTTAGTATTCAATAGTATTCTTTATAAATCTTAGTTTCCTTTTTTATTTGTGATGAATATAAAGCTCATACCCAAAACTAATATTCTTTTTACATTTGAAAAAAAGCTGACTTAATAAATGAGACAGCTTTTTTTTGATTATCGTATCAATTTCACATAGGCACTATAGGCGTCGTCTTTAATCGAAGTCCGCAGGTAAACTTCGTTTTCGTCTTTTGTTTTAAACTCAAACTGAATTAAAGCAGCATCAGAAAAATAAAACAACGATTCATCATCGCTGGCAAATTCAAAATTCGAAATTGGTCTGGTGGTTAATTTAACTTCTGATGCTATTTCGCCATTTGTCAAGTCTATCTGAAAAAGTTTTCCTTTTCGGGTGTATCCCCAAATGTTATCACTTTCTTCAATCATGTATGCGATAGTATCGGCTTTAAAATCCGTTTTCCATAACTGAGTTCCTGTTTTAGCATCTACAGCGTATATAGAAGAAACGTCCTCCCCTTGTGCCGCAAAGTAGACTTTTTTGTCTTTCCCAACTATATGTTCCCTTACATTATTTTGATTTTCATCGAATTTAAATTCCCACAAAACATCTAATTTATCCGGGCTTAAAGCATAAACTGTATTTTTTTCATTGGCTATAAATATAGTTTCCCCATCAGTTGCAGGCTTTCCGGAAATGCCCCCTTCAAAGCTTTTCTGGCTCAGGATCTTTCCTGTATTGGCATCAAAACTATAGACATTTGACCCGCTTTGGGTAAAAACTTTGTTGTCAAAAAACAGAACAGGCATATCGTTATTAGCAGCTTCTAACTTGTTGCTCCAGGCTAAACTTCCGTCTTTTACATTCAGGGCATAAATGGTATTATTGGGACTTTGAGTCGTTACAAACAGTTTCCCATTATTGATGACCGGAATTTGATTTTTTAGTATAATTTGATCTTTACTATCCCCTAATCTTGATTTCCAAAAAATTTCACCGGTTTGATTGTCAATCGCGAAAATCTCTCCGTTGATAAACGGAACGTATAAAACCCCATCAAGAAGCGTCACCCCATTTGCACACATTTCTGTAAAAGCATCTGTCGCTTTTACAGTCCAGGCAATGGTTTCAGATTCTAAATCGAATGTAAAAAGCGTGCCGTCGTAATCATAAATCAGGATTAAAGCTTCGTCTAAAGGAACTTTTTTTACCGGCCTTATAGATTTATTACTGAAAGCATCTGCAGTTGCTGAAATAGTGTTAGCAGGATCGATTGTTTCAGCTGGCTTTGAAGTAACCGGCACTTGTCCAAATACATTTATAACAGTAAATACAAACAGAAGGATGATAAGTTTTTGTTTCATTTTTAAAATTTTGATTTTCGATTTGGGGACAATAATTTAAAAGTGGAATCTGATATTTAAATTAAAATTGACTCTATAAAAAATTTATTAAAACCAACAATAAACCAATATCTATGCCAAATATAGTGAAAAACTATTATAGTTATAGTTATATGCTATTGAGTCGTTTATGCAGGATTTGAACAGGATTTCGTTAAGGTTATACGATGTCTCTTCCTGAAAAAAATTAGATTACATTTTTTGATTAATCCTATTTTATATTAAATGGTGATACTTTTATAAACAAAAACAAGTCCATACCTATGGCACAGACTTGTTTTCATATAATCAAAATTATTGCATTATCTTGGACCGGTGCTCCCTCCTATTTTTGTCACCATAGAGGTCAATGTAAAACTTGACGATACCGTAGGATTGCTAAATGTTCCTCCCAGATAAAGTCCGTTAAAATCTGAAGCGTCAGTTACAGCAGAAACCGTAACCAATTTATAGGTTTTGCCAGAACTGAATTTGCTACCGGACAAGAGTAATGTAGTAAAACTCGCAGGAGACTTAAACGTCATTACCTCCGCATTATCACTATCTAATATACTAAATATCGTCCCTGCATTTCCACTCCCCAAAATGGCAGAAGCCTGAGTAGATACACTGGCAGTTGGCGAACTGGTTGCCCCTCCGGCGCCAATCAGCAGTCCGCCGGTAATTTTAAACGTATTATTATCACAATCAAAACCTTCTTCAGGGCTTTTGGCTCCTGTAGAAAAGATTCTTCCTCCGGTTACTGTCAGCGTACCGTTAGAATCAATACCATCATTTGTCGTACTGTAAGCTACAATAGTTCCGCCATTGATATAAATCGCATCTGCGGCATTGATCGCATCATCGACAGCCTTGATATAAATAGTGCCGTCGTTGATGGTCAGTTTACTTTTGCTCTCTATTCCTTCACCCCCTTGGTCTGTTGTCGTGATTGTAATGGTACCGCCATTGATCACCACATAAGGATCTATCGTATCATCTGTATCGTATGAAGCCACTATTCCGTCATCAGCCACATTAGCGGTTATGGTTCCGCCATTGATGATAATATGCCCCTCTTCGGCTTCGATACCGTCGCTTGACGCAACAATGTTCAGAGTACCACCATCGATATAAACCGCATCATTTGTATGGATACCATCAGAAGCCGCTTTGGTAATGTTAATCGTACCACTTTGTACACGCACATAGTCATCAGCGGCAATACCATGTTTATTGTTACCAACAATAGTAAGAGTTCCGGTACCTGAAAAAATAAGCTGTCCTTCACTAAAAAAAGTTCCTTTTTGGTCTTCTGTAGAAGTAGCATAAGTTGTTCCATCCTCTAAGGTATTGGTACCGCTCAGTACAATAAAAGCACGCTTGCCTGACTGAATATTTACTGCCGGTCCATCATTATTTTTGATCGACACACCATTCAGCGTAAGCTTGTATTTTTTATCACTATAGATTTTAAGCATTCCATCTGTGGTAGTACCGGTTATTTCATAAGCGACTCCGGCAACAGTTGAGTTCACTGTAACATCAGCACCAGAAGTAGTAACTGTTACTCCGGTTACTGCATTTTCTACCGTTACATTTGTACCGCTAAATGTTATTTTCACCGTAGAAGCAAATGTGGAATTAGTTAATATATCTTCCTCGTTTGCACCAGTCTCCGATGAGCCTTCTGCTGTTCCCTTTACAGTCGTGGCACTAATGGTAACAGGGGTATTGGTCGTAACGCTGGTTTCATCATCATTGCTGTCGTTGTCTTTAGAACAGGAAAGGGCAAGAATGCCTAAACAGAGATAGAAATATTTTTTTGTTTTCATAATGGTAGGTATAAATAAATTACTAATTGCACAATATGTTTATAAAAAAGTTCAAAAGTGAATAAAATAAATAGCGCTTTTTTCCTGATAAACGGTTATCCCCATAATATTCCGGAAAAGGTATAACTGCAATACTATATATATTCAGGAACTCCAACAATAAATTGAGGTGAATGTGCAATATCTTGGGGTGAAAAAATTATTAACTTAAATCCATCTCATTTGGCAAACATCTGCAATGAGTCCCTGCTTACATTTTTTTGAATCAGACAAAGCTTTGTAACGCAACTACAATACAGATATAATTCAATTCATTAAAGATTTGATAAATCCAAAAACAGAAACTAATTTAGTCCCAAACTACAAACAGCAGAACTGTGATGTAAAAAACAAAATTCAAAAAAATATAAAATGGAAATACGTTTATTGGTTCTAAGAACAAGCGACACAAAAAAACTATCCGATTTTTACAGCCTGTTCGGATTGGCTTTTGAATACCACCAACACGGAAATTCGCCATTTCATTACAGTGCAACTATCGGAAAGACCGTTTTAGAAATTTATCCCTTAACCAAAAGTCAGACCCAGGCTGACAAAAGCCTAAGGTTAGGATTTGGAATTGACAACTTCGAGGCGACAATTCAAAAATTAACAGCCTTAGAAGTCGTGTTTGCCTTACCTCCCAAACAAACAGAGTACGGGTTTATGGCTGTAATTGAAGACCTTGACGGAAGGAAAATTGAGTTGTATAAAAATAGCTAGTTGAAATTTAGAAAATTTAGCCTTAACAATTTTCAAAATTAATAGGTAATTATTATAAAATAGGTAGTGTCGTTTTCGGAAAGTTATATTTGAAAGAAATTAAAATTGGAAAGTGTCATAATTAATTCTTTCCTTGTTTATTATTCTATTTCTCTCAATTACAAAATTTTTGACTATGGTATCATAAATATGTTGATAATCACTACCTTCAAGTTTCGAAATTTCAGTCGCCTTTTTTATTCCCATTTGATTATATGAAGTTCCTAATCTGAGTGCTTTTTTATTTGAAATAGAGAATATATATCTATCATGAAAGGGAGAACTTGAATCTGATTTTGAAGCAAAAATAAATTCACTGATTGGAAAATTTTCAGATGACAATTGTTTCCACTTATTTAATGTTTCACTTTTTTCCAAAACCTTATTTCCTAAAATAGACAATTCAACTTCATTATTAATTGAAGTAATTAATTTTATTAATTCCAAATCTTCGTAATCGAAATAGGAGTCAATAATTATAATGTTATCTTCAGAAATATTTAAAATCCAATCTTTAATAAATGATTTTGCTTTTTCACGCTCTCCTATTTCAATACTTAAATTACTACTTTCATCAATCATATTGAATTCAACATCTCCTTTTTCTTTAAAATTGTGCATATGTAATCTTTTTAAAAACTCGAAATTTTCAAATGTACTTTTCAAATTTTCAACTAACAATTCTTTAATCTTTTCCTCTTCTATTTTTGGATAGACCTTCCTTGAAATATTTTCTAAATAGTATATATAGATAATAATTGATTTATCAATTGGAATACTGTATGAAACATCAAGAAATTTGTTGATGTCTCCAATTTTCTTTGGAGATAACTTATTAGAATTTAAAAGCATCAATGAATTAAATATTGCATATAGCATATTATGCTGATTTTCTTTCTCTTTTTCTTCAACGGTTTGATTGTTCTTTATCTTTTTTAATAATTCAAGTCTCGCATGATGCTTTTTAACAAGTCCTTTATTGTCTATTTTATCTACACAGTCTACTGATTCTATTAACTCGTTACACAATTTTTCGTCAATTTTGTGAATTGTATCTATAAGATTTCTTTGATATTTATAAACTTCATACTTATCATCTAAATTATTTGAAATTGTCAATGCTGACTTTACTACTCTACCCCATGCCGAATTATTGGTTGCATACATTATTTCGGAAATTTCATTAATTCTTTCTATATATTCGTAAGTAACTTTTAAGGACTTTAAATCATCTATAATCTCATCAAATAATCTTTTCTTCTCTACAATCTTTGAGCTTTGTAAATTTTTAAGAATAATTGACTTTATAAATATTCGATCAGATAAATTAGGTACATTTAGAGTATCATCATATATACCCTGAATTTTTTGAAAGTCTTTTTTAATCCTAATTAATTGCAAAGTGCTTATTAATTTAAAACCTTGATGTTTGACATTTAACATTTCGGGTAATTTTGAATCAATAATTATTTCTAATTCGCTTACAACATAATTTATCTGGGTACTTGATAAATTAGTTTCTCTATGCGTCATTTTATCACTGATTCTTTCAATGACCTTATAAATATCTATATCCCTCTCAATATTTCTAAGAACAGCTATACATTTAGATAAATTATTATATGTAAAACCGGATATGGCAACTTTGTCCTCATATATTTTATATGGGTTCTTGTTATCCAAATAGAAAAGAGCTATTTTATAAAAAGCTTCATTCTTATGATGATATGAAAATTTTTTAATAATTCTATTTGCATAGTCCTCATTATTTATATAAACAAATATTACGATATTAGTATCCTCTAGATTAATTTTATCATTATTTAATAAAGGATAAATATTCTTTTCTAATAATTTACTACTAAGTGGAAAAACCGGTCAATTTGACCACCTAATTCCGGAGTAAATTGACCACCCGTTCCGGAGCAAACTGACCCCCTAATTCCGGAGCAAATTGACCACCAAGTTTTGTGGTGAATTAAGTATTAAAAACTATTGATTTTTTCATGTTGTTAGAACCATACATTCGTTAAAAATTTACGGATTATGGCAAACAAAATAACAGACATGAGTAAAATTAGAAAAGTAATTAAATTCTATTGTAATGGAAAGAGTAAGTTATTTATAAGTAGCTACTTATCCCTTTCAAGAAATACGGTAAAGAAATATATTTCTTTATTTGAAGTTCTCGAATTAAGCTTTGAATTAATCGACCAAAAAACCGATGCAGAGCTGGAACTTTTATTCTCCCAGACTAGTGTAGAGGCCATTAGCCCGAGATTACAGACACTTTATGATTTTTTTCCTAAAATGGAACGTGAACTAAAAAAAGTTGGCGTTACCGTACAGCATATGTGGGAACAATATATTGCTGTAAATCCTGATGGTTATCGAACTTCACAATTTCATTATCATTACAATATATGGGGCAAACGAGTTAATCCGGTCATGCATATGAACCATAAGGCTGGTGATAAAATGTATGTTGATTATGCCGGAAAGACACTCTCAATTATTGATATAGATACTGGAGAAGTCAAAGAAGTACAATTTTTTGTAGCAATATTGGGCGCTAGCCAATACACGTATGCTGAAGCTTCCATGAGCCAGCAAAAGGAATACTTTGTTGACTCGGTAGAAAATGCCATGCGCTTTTTTGAAGGCACTCCTGTCGCCATTGTTCCAGATAATTTAAAATCTGCCGTAATAAAAAGCAGTCGTTTTGAACCGACAATCAATGAAACCCTGGCTGATTTAGCAGAACATTACGAAACCACAATTTTACCTGCCAGAGCTTACAGACCCAGAGACAAATCATTAGTTGAAGGAGCTGTTAAGATATTATATCGAAGGATTTATGTAACCATAAAAGAAACTAAGTTCTTTTCTCTGGAAGAATTAAACCAGCAGATCTGGGATTTACTTGACTCTCACAATAACAGAAAACTAACAGGACGCCCTTATTCCCGTTTTGAATTATTTTTAGAAGACGAGAAAGAAAAACTGCGTCCACTCCCACAAGATCGTTTTGAAATTAAATACCAGTCTTTTGCAACAGTAATGCAAAACGGTCATGTTCAATTAAGCCAGGACAAAAACTATTACAGCGTTCCGTATCAATATGTAAAGAAGAAAGCCAAGCTGTTATATACCAAATCAACGGTAGAGATTTATTATAAATACAATCGAATAGCTGTACATCCAAGAAACTACAAACCTTATGTCTATACAACAACTCCTGAGCATTTAGCCAGTACACATCAATTTGTAGCCCAATGGAGTGCTGCCCGCTTCATTGAATGGGCTAATAATATTGATGAGTCAGTAGGAGAATATATAATGCAGATAATCGAAAGCAGAAATCATCCAGAACAGGCTTATAAAAGCTGTTTAGGAATACTGAATTTTGAAAAAAAGGTAGGCAGACAGCGATTAATAAATGCCTGCAGGCGGGCACTTGATTTTAAAATTTACAATTTTAAGACCATACAAAACATTTTAGAAAACAACTTGGATCATATTGATTTTGATCAAGAACCTGAGCAGGAACTTCCCGATCACAGTAACATAAGAGGAAAACACTATTATAACTAAATTAAATCTTGAAAAAATGAATGAATCCACAGTAACCAAAATGAAACAAATGAAGCTTTATGGCATGTTTAATGCTTTTAAAACAGCCATTGAAAGCGGGAAAACAGATCATTATACCCTTGACCAGTTTGTATCGATGATTATTGATGCAGAATGGGATGAAAGGTACAATCGTCGTATTGAACGAAGTATCACTAATGCCAAATTCCATTACAAATCAAATATTGAAAGTATCAATTTTGATGTATCACGTAACCTGGACCGAAACATGGTACTGCGTCTGGCAGAATGCGAATTTATAGAGAAAAACGAAAACATTTTAATCACTGGAAGCACCGGTGTCGGTAAAAGTTATTTAGGTACTGCATTAGGTTATCAAGCCTGTATACAGGGTTTTAAGGTAAGTTATTTTAATACCTCAAAATTGTTCGCTAGACTAAAAATGGCTAAAGCAGATGGTACTTATCTACGGGAACTTACCAAAATACAAAGACAGGATGTTATAATACTTGATGATTTTGGACTTCAGGCACTTGACAGCCATAACCGAATTACTCTTTTGGAGATCATAGAGGACAGGCATAATAACGGCTCTATAATCGTGACATCACAAATACCAGTTCAAGGCTGGTATGATATAATTGGAGAAAAAACGATAGCCGATGCAATATTAGACAGACTTATACACCAATCTCATAGGCTTGAATTACATGGAGAATCCATGAGAAAGAAAAGAGGAATAAACAAAGAGTGATATTTTATTATATTTGAATACTAATTAACAGATGAAAAAATATAGTTTTTAATCAAAACGGAGGTGCTCACTTTGCACCGGAATTAGGTGGTCATTTTGAACTGGAATCAGGTGCTCACTTTAAAACGGAATGGGGTGATCAATATAACCGGAATTTGCAACTAAGATCATTATGATTGTGTAAATGAAAAATAAAACCTAATTTTGAAAAATAGTCTAGTCTGGCTAAATCTGATGGTATTTTATTTATTGCAATAATTATATTGTCTATATATTGTTCAATATTTACTTTCTTCTCAATTAAACTTTCTAAAGAAAATATTAGATATTCCAAATTATAATGATAGCTCTTACAATATAATTCAGAGTAAAAAACATCACTATCTTTAATATTTTTTATTTGGCTATAAATCTCGGTAGTAAAATGAATATCAAATTCTGCCAACTCAGCACAAATTGTATTAACTATTTCATATCGTGTCCAATCTTGTGAAAAAGCATTTATAAGTACTTTTAATCTGTCTTTTGTAGCAGTAAAATCTTTTCTATTAGTTTGGATATTTTTTTTAAATATCTTGAAAAGTAGAATGTTTAAATAGACAAGCGAGGAATCTGAATTTAATTCTTTTTCAATTGAAAAATATATCTCTTTAATTTTTATTAAAAAATGATTTTTCAATGAGTCCTCTTCTGCAAATTTTTCAAAAATTAATGATACCGCCCATGATTTGAAATATATTTCATTAAACAAATTTAAATGAGAAATTAAATTTTCAATATTTATAAATTTAACGTCAACATTATCAATACTATTTTCAATACCAGTTAATAAACAAAAATCTCTACTAACTGAATTATTTAATCTTTTAGAAATATCCACTGCGAAATGTAAATCAACAGAGCTAATGTTTTTAATCACATTTGTAAATACCAATTTTTGATTCGCTGTACATTGAATTAATGAGTCAACAGTGATATTTAGAATATTATAATTTTTTGATCTTAAATTTTTTAAAATGGGACTATTACATTTAAACAAAGATTTGTAAACTAAAGATAAACTTTCAGCTTTTATTAGCAAATCTTCCTCTGTTTCAATTTCTGATATTATTTCGTCTAAAATTTCAAATGATTTATCTGGGGCTTCAGATAGTTTAATGTTGAAAATATTGATTTTGTATCGAATTTTATTTATGAACAACCCCTTATCAATTATTAATTGATCTATTGAGTTTAGTTTTTTCAATAGATTTTTCTTATCATCAATGCTTTTTACAAGTAATATTTTTGAAGACAATAGAATTAATATTTCCAAGTTTATCAAATTATTTACATTTGACGATAATAAAATATCAAAGGTTTTATCTATAAGTTTTTCTAAACCTTCAGTAGCAGTTTTAATATTTTCTAAATATAACCTTGTTAACTTTATTTTCTCAATTGAATCATCAATTTTATCAATCTCATTAAGAATTTTATCTAAGGAAAAATTGCTTAAAATGTATCCTAAAGCACGAGCAATCTTTCGTGATTTTATATTATTAAATTTTTCTAACTTTTCATTTGCTGATTCTTTCTTGTCATTATCAACTTCGTTATTTAACGACATCATAGAAAGTTTGGCAACTATTAAATCATTTATATTAGAACTATCAATCTCTTTATTGTCAAGAATTTTCAAAGCCATTGATGGATCAATGTATAAAAGATCAGAAACGATGTCATATATATCATCTCCACTATTAGAAAAATCACTGTTCTCAAATAGATCTTCAATATCAGAAAGTAAAATTTCTTCAATTATATTATTGTCTAGTTTTTGCTTTTTAGCAATTAAACAATATAGTTTTAATCTTTCGACATTGATAACAGACTTATTTGCTATGTTTAATGCGCCATCATAATCTTTGAAAGCTAACTTGGTGGTAACATCTGATAATAGCTCTAAATTATTTTGTAAATAATTAAAAAAACTGCCTTTTATTGATAAATGAACTAAATTGTTTTGTAATTTTAATTGATTAGATGCATTATTTCCAATATTAATTATGGAATTTATTTTATTTAAGTTACCGGTATGTCTAAATGAATTAATTAAAAGTTCATCAGTCATTTCAGAATGTATATCAGTCCATCTTTTTCTGTCAAAAAGTAGTTTTATTAGTTCTATTTTCTTATCCAAGTCGGACGTCTTATTCAATAATTTGATTAAACCATTTTCAACCCAATCTAAATTATTATTAAATTTTTCTGAAATAGAAATTTTATATGAATCTGAAATAAAGCTCAAATTATTACCTTCACATTTAACAAAATCTATATTTGATAATATTTGAGATATCTGTTCTTTATCTATTTCCATTATAAATGAAATATCCTCTAAAGATATTTTATTTGGACTTAATGATAATAATGACAATATCTTAGCAATAGTATCATTAGATAAGTCGATTTTTTCTAATTCAATATTAATCCACTCCTTATAATTTTCTGATTCCATTATCTTTGATAAGGAGATGTTTTTTTCCAGTTGTCTTTTAATTAAAAACAATCGTGATGGAAGTCCTCTAGTAATTTTAAAAATATCATCTTCCTCTCTTTGACTTATTTCAGATACATTGAGATAATATTTAATGTCATTTATAGAAATTCCTACAACTTTTATGCTTGTTGATAAATTAATTTTGCTAAGACCCTTAATTTCCTTTTTAAAGATTGCATCATCACCTGTAATAATATATCGAAACTCCGTCTGTCCTAAAAATAAAAGTTCTTCTATTTCTTTTAGTAGACCAACAGAGTCACTTAATCCATCAATTACAAAATAAATTTTTTTGCCCTTGTAATTTTTTCTTAGTTTAGTAAGCAATGTACGATAGCGGTCAATATTAAGTTCGTCATTATCAATTTCGTCTAATTTAAAACCTACTTGATTAATTATATTCTCTAAAAAATAATTAACTGAATAATCCATTTTGTTATGAGGATTAAAAAAAACAGAAAAAGTTATTTTATCGAATTTTTTTACAAATTCTTGACAGATAATTGTTTTTCCAGAGCCTTCTTCCCCTTTTAAAAATACAACCTGATTATCATTTAAGAGCTCTTCTAATTCTGTAATATATTGTTTTCTATCTATCGACGGAACAATATTATAGTTAAATCCCATTGAAAAATCGTAGGTGTGTAGTACTTTTGCTTCCAAAGACATTTTAAATTTATTTTATTAATTAAGAAAGAAATTTCGTAAATATAGAAAATAATTAATCCCTTTTAATTAAAAGAAAAAATAAAGGTGTTGAATTATTAGAATTATTTTAATTGTATGGGTTCAGAATTCCTTTAGCACTAAATTTATTTCCCAAATTATTTCCATTATAAATGTACTGAGTTTTATGATCTAAGTAAGTGCTTCCTTCTTCACTATCTGTTTTTTATAAAATTCCAAATCATATATTTCATTGATAACAGCCACTATTTCTTTTTCTTTCATTAAAATGATTCGATAAGTGGTTACAATGAGTTATTAAATAGTGCCATCTTATCTGTTCACTTAATTTTCAGCGGGTACTACTCTAAATTTTTTTTCAGTTAGTCATATCCATAGGAGTGAATCGCAGTCTCACGATTCTTGTTCTGTTTGAATTTTCTCTTTCCATCATTTTTCCTTTTCATTGTTTGCAAACTCTTCTTCTTTGAATGTCTCCACCATCGAGTTCCCAGGTAATGGGTGGCTATAATGGACATATTCTGTACATAATACTATTCTGGTTAGCTTTTTTTTGAGAATCCTTTTTTATCATAAATTTTTTCAAAAGAAAAAGGGGAAAAAGAAAGCAGTTGCAAAATTGGAAATGAATAAATGGAGTGATATAAATCTCGAAGGGTGGTAAGGCGAGGAACGAGGCTTGTCATTATACGCACTTCGTTTTTCAATTTCCAATAACTTGGGTTGCTTTTTCTTCTTTTTTAAGAAAATTTAATCGCCTCTATCTATACTAACATAAGAAAATGACGAAAGAATTATAATAGAAAACAAAAAAGAGACTTGAAGTCTCTTTGTGGAATTAATGTATCTTTATAACAGATTATTTATTGATTAGTTTTTCAAGTCTTGTCATCATTTCATCTTTCTCTTTTAACATACGCTCGTACAAAGCGATTTTCTCATCATATAACTGAACAATTTTATCAACGGGATTGAAAGAAGGTTGGTAGCTAAATCCGGAAGCAACCGCATTATCCTTAAAGTCTTGAAAGGAATAAGTATTTGCAATAACATTCACAGCCTGCTCCTCATCAAAATTCTGAAAAGCCTCAACTGGTATTTTTAATACAGCTGAGATTTGTTTTAGCAGATTGTCTTCAATTACATCTTTCTGCTCCAGCATAGAAATTTTCTTTTGGTTCCAGTCTTCTCCCAGATCATAAGCCAATGCCTCCTGCTTGATGTTAAGCATTTCTCTAAAACGTTTTACGTTTCTTCCCTGATGTATTTTTTGTTCCATAGCGAGTACAATTTCTGAAGGCTCAAAGATAAAGCCATCTGTATTAAAAAGTGTGAATTTCAAAGATAAAAAAATATCCGTAAAATATCCCTTTGTTCAGATAGTATATCCAAATCAGGAATAGTTTATCCTTTTGAAAGAATAGAACTTCGTTGGTGAATCGTAAGCTACTCACTATGAAAAAGAATAAAAACTATAAGACAGAAAAAAGGCTTATAAAAACAAGGACACAAGCAAAAAAGGTATTAAGTATGTTTTGGCAGGATCCTGAAAAAATGAATATCGAAAAAGGAATTGCAACACTGCTCAATAAACTCAACAATCCCGGGCTCAACCTGTTATTCGACAACTATCCTGATCTTTTAGAGCAATACGGTTTACAGGAACTGCTTTCAGGTAATCTGGAAATCCCTAACACCAAAATACAGGACGTCAAGACCGCAGGACTGCTTACGTGTCTGGAATTACTGGTCTATTTTTGTCATGACCTGAAAGAAAACCCAAATCCGGCTGACAAGCATTTTGATAGCCTCCGGTATATTTTAAAATCCATTACAGCATCACAATTTGTAAAAGAATTGCTTCTTGTTGTAATCACAGTGACAGGAGTAGACTATTATAAAAAATATCGGCAGAAAATAGAGCACTTCGATTTTGACAAACAAAACGCCATACTTCTGGAAAACGACCCTGAACTGCAGGAACACCTCAGCCTGATGGTTTGGTTTGCAATGTCCAGGCTGTTTATAGAGTCAGTATACGTGTATTTCGACCATCCAAAACAAAACCATAAAACCAAAACCGTATGAAAACCGCAGCAAAACTTTCATTCCCACAGCTCCAAAACGAATATCTGGAAAACATCCTGCGCCAGTCGGTCAGTCAGCATGCTATCGTTCAGGTATTTTTTACAGTAGAGCCTTCTCCCCTTTTTTCACAACTCATCATTCATACCGAAAAAAACACCGCTATCCTGAACAAATGGGTGGAAAAAGTGAGAAACCAGTATCACATCAATGTGTGTTGGGTCTATTCTTCAAAACTGCATCGTCAGTATGCTTTGGGTTCGCCTTTCATTGCATTCTACTGCCGTCCGGCTGCTGTAATCTATCAAAATGAAACGTTAGAAGAAGCTATTTTCAAAACAAAAGAATGGAAAAAATACAAAAAGAAATTTAACACGTATCAAAACAACTTTTACCACGATCACGAACTTCAGAAATGGCAGATTAAAAACCTCATGGCAGATGGCGCCTCAAACAGTGTTTTCACATCCTATGCAAGACTGATAGAATATGACCTCGAGTGTTTAGAAGAACTCTATACCGGAAACACTTTCAACACACTAAATCTGAACGAAAGAATCCGGAACCTGACCACATGCATTCCCGAAATTCAAAAATACTTCGTACAAAACAGCCGCAACCGCTATTTCCTTACCGATCTTTTCACAAAAGCAAAAGAAGCCGCCTCAGAAGGTGATGCAATCTACAGGGATGAAATGTACCAGTCAGTCGAAATTACAGAGCAAAATCTGCTTCGCTTAGCCACAGAACGTTATGACGATTTAAAGAAACAAATCAAAAAAGAAGCCGCTAAAAAACAAGAGCTTCCCCATCAAATTGAGAACAAACCAAAAGACAGCATCCTTGACACCGCCATCGAAAGCATCCTAAATTCGGCTGAAGTCGAACAGATTTACATATTCCGTCAAATCACCTATGGCGAAAAAACAACGTATTACCTGTTGCTCATTGCCGATACGGTTGGCAACGAAAAATTAAAAACAGTAACCCAATCCCTCAAAAGCAAATGGGGCGACCAATACGATTTTGTACTGTTAAGCCACAGCCGTTACTGGATTCAGAAAAACCTGTATCTGTATCAGCATTTCTTTGCCGGTATTATGCAGGACCAAAATCTCATCTGGTCGTCTGAACCGTACCACCCTGATTTGCATTGGGAAGTACCTTACGAACCGTTTCATGCCGATTTGCATTTTTACTATAAAGCAGCCAAAAATGTGGCTTTCCAATTTTTTGCAATAGACGGCAATCCCAAACAAAACTACCAGGGTTTAGATTACCTGTTTACATTGTTTTTTCTGTCGTTTTGCAGAACCTATATTTTTGTAAAAACATACTACCTGCCCAATTACCTGTCCTCGCAGTCCTTATGGCAGCTGTGCAGTTACGCAGATCCCGACATAAGAAAATACAATTACCTGATCGAACAATTCTGGACAGACATTTTTCTTTACACAGACAAACACATGACCCTCCACCACAGACTGTCAAAACTCAGCAAAGAGCAGGTCAGTCAAATGAACATCATCGTCGAAAAACTAATCTTCGAATTACACCATCTGGTTATTGAAGGAAAATTAATATACTCTGACAAAGACGAAGAAGAGGAATAAACTCCGAGGCAAAGCAGAAACAATTTTCACCCCTCAGTGGAATCGAAGGATTTATGGAAACAAAAGGCTTCGATAAGTAATTCTTTTGCCCTCAAAAAGATTTACGATTTTATCTGGAAATAGCATAGAACTAATTACAAATCAGTTTCATTGTTTACCTAATGCCATTGGGGAGTTATACAAAAGCCGTTGGTAAGTAGAAATCTTTTTCAGAGATATAATCAAGCAGTTACTTCATATAAAATCGTTCATAGGAACATTCAAAAATGTGGTTATGATTCAAATCTGGATTGCTTTAATTATCATTGTCATTCTAAAAGCTCAATCAAAATTTGACTGGTATTTATCCAATTGATAGCTTTTGTACGTTTGAATCTTTTCGTTAAAATTGACTTACAAAAATGACTAGATAAACCATTTGAAGAACACCTGGAGCCTGCCCCGGAAAACATACAGTTTTTTTTGAAAAATGACCATTTCAAAGGCTAAACTCAATGAAATGATCGAATTTGATATGCCGCAATTTCATTTAGAAAAGGATTGATTTAAAACCAAAGAAAGAGGAAAAAAGTAAATAATACAAATCAATTTTAACATTTATAAAGTATTTTATACATTTGCCCGAAAATTAAAAAAAAATATTCCCTTGCTTATAAAAAACGACTTTATATTCAAATTATGTAGTGGCTTTTTTTATTAAATATCAAAGTTTAAAACTAATTACAATTGAAGTTTGTTGATAGTATCAGTGCTAAACTTACACTTAGTAGGTATCGATTGGGCAAATGGCCCTTATGTTATGGAAACAGCTATTAACGTAACTGGAGGAATCAATTATTCGGTAATGGGAGCCAATCAGATTTCTAAAAATAGTTTATTAATTAAAGGAATTCCTCAATACCAGTTGACACTAAGAGAGAGGAAGAAATTATTGTAATGGTATCGGAAGGTTTTCGACATAAAGAAATTTAATAAAGTGAGATATTAAAAAAGGAAAGTCAATATTTAAAATTAATGTAAAACTACATATTCTTATGAATTCTAAATTTTTCAAATTGTTCTTGGTTATGTTTTTAACCCAAATATTCATAACAAACAATTTAAAAGCGCAAGAGCTACTATTTGACAATGGTCCTTTTACAACAAATACTGGTGTTGGTTTTGGTGGTTCAGATGTTTCTGTACTGCAAAACGTTACATTAGGATATGGCACAGTAGGATTCTCAATAAACAACACAGGTAATTTCCGTTTAACTGATCAATTTACTAATGCTGCGCCATGGTATTTAGATTATGTTGATGTTTTTGCTTACCAAACTGGAAGTTCGGTTTCATCCACGTTTACAAGTGGTGTTGTTAAAATTTGGAATAGTGACCCTAGCAGTGGAACAGCTATATCAGAATTTGGTGATTTTACCACTAATCGAATGATTTTGACTGATTTTACAAATTGCTATCGAGTTCAAGAAGACGCTAGTTTGCTCACAAATAATCGTCCGATAATGAGAATACGGATTTCGATTGGCGCCATAATTCAACCTGGAACACATTGGATTGAATGGGCGTTAACAGGCACATTGGCTTCTGGACCATTTGCTCCGCCAATTAGTATTTTGGGCACTGGTAATACAGGAGATGCAAAGCAGTTTAGTGCAACCGGATATACAAACACCATAAATAATGGCGCATACCAAGCAGGAATACCATTCAAACTTTTTGGAACTCAATTTGTATCCTATTCACCTAGTCCCAATGCTATTTGTCCTGGAAGTAATGTGACAGTTAATTTTTTAGATCCCGTAATACGAAATACAGGGAATTCCTATAAATTAGAATTATCAGATGTAAACGGAAATTTTCCTGGGACAGTTTTAACGACTACTGTCGTAAGTTCGAGTCAATTATCAGCTGTAATTCCAATATCTACCGTTGGAAGTGCTAACTACAAGATCAGAACTGTTGCCTCCAGCCCAAGTGAAAATAGTTCCCCTTCAGATTTTCTGAATGTCTACACGCCGCCAAACGCTGTCGTAACATCTCAAACAGATGTTTCATGTAATGGAGGATCGAACGGAACTGCTTCAGTATCTGCTTCAGGTGGTACTGGTGGATATACCTATTCTTGGTCTCCTTCCGGTGGAACAGCTGCTACAGCAACCGGATTAAGTGCAGGAACCTATACGGTAACAGTAACCGATGCTAACGGATGTAAGGCTACTCAAAACTTTACCATTACAGAGCCTACAGCTCTATCAGCTACTGCAGCTTCACAAACCAATGTTTCTTGTAATGGTGGTTCTAACGGAGCGGCTTCAATTAATACCCCAACAGGAGGTGCAGGTGGATATACCTATAACTGGACGCCGGGTAACCCAACTGGTGATGGTACAACTTCGGTAACTGGACTAACTCCTGGTACATGGACCTGTACTGTAACTGATGCAAATAATTGTACTGCAGCGGTTAACTTTACCATTACGCAGCCTACGGCTTTAACAGCTACTGCCGCTTCACAAACCAATGTTTCTTGTAATGGTGGTTCTAACGGAGCGGCTTCAATCAACACACCAACTGGTGGAGCGGGTGGATATACCTATAACTGGACGCCGGGTAACCCAACTGGTGATGGTACAACTTCGGTAACTGGACTAACTTCTGGTACATGGACTTGTACCGTAACTGATGCTAATAATTGTACTACAGCAGTTAACTTTACCATTACGCAGCCAACGGCTTTAACAGCTACTGCCGCTTCACAAACAAATGTTTCTTGTAATGGTGGTTCTAACGGAGCGGCTTCAATCAACACACCAACTGGTGGAGCGGGCGGATATACTTATAACTGGACGCCGGGTAACCCAACTGGTGATGGTACAACTTCGGTAACTGGGCTAACTCCTGGTACGTGGACCTGTACCGTAACTGATGCAAATAATTGTACTGCAGCAGTTAACTTTACCATTACGCAGCCAACGGCTTTAACAGCTACTGCCGCTTCACAAACAAATGTTTCTTGTAATGGTGGTTCTAACGGAGCGGCTTCAATCAACACACCAACTGGTGGAGCGGGCGGATATACTTATAACTGGACGCCGGGTAACCCAACTGGTGATGGTACAACTTCGGTAACTGGGCTAACTCCTGGTACGTGGACCTGTACCGTAACTGATGCAAATAATTGTACTGCAGCAGTTAACTTCACAATTACAGAGCCTACAGCTCTAGCAGCTACTGCCGCTTCACAAACCAATGTTTCTTGTAATGGTGGTTCTAACGGAGCGGCTTCAATCAACACACCAACTGGTGGAGCGGGTGGATATACCTATAACTGGACTCCGGGTAACCCAACTGGTGATGGTACAACTTCGGTAACTGGACTAACCCCTGGTACGTGGACCTGTACCGTAACTGATGCAAATAATTGTACTGCAGCAGTTAACTTCACAATTACAGAGCCTACAGCTCTAGCAGCTACTGCCGCTTCACAAACCAATGTTTCTTGTAATGGTGGTTCTAACGGAGCGGCTTCAATCAACACACCAACTGGTGGAGCGGGTGGATATACCTATAACTGGACGCCGGGTAACCCAACTGGTGATGGTACAACTTCGGTAACTGGACTAACTCCTGGTACATGGACCTGTACTGTAACCGATGCTAACAATTGTACTGCAGCGGTTAACTTTACCATTACACAACCAACGGCAATTAGTTTCACAACAACAGTTTTGTCTGGTTATGATTACAATACAGGATATAGTCAAACTATAATAGCCTCAGAAGGAACAGGATCTAAAACATATGCCGTTACAGCGGGAAGTTTGCCTTCTGGTTTCACGCTATCAACAGCTGGACAGATAACAGGTACTTCAACTCAAATTGCTGATAGTAATTTTACGGTCACTGCTACTGACGCTAATAATTGTACTGCTACCTATAATTATGTACTGAAATTAAATCAAATTCCAATTACGGTAACTGCAACACCTTCTCAAACTAAAATATATGGAGAGAGTGATCCTGTTTTAACTTATACAGTGTCACCAAGTTTGCTTTCCGGAGATGCATTCACAGGGTCTTTAACAAGGGTTAGTGGTGAAAATATTGGTAGTTATGCTATTAATCAAGGTTCGCTTTCAGCTGGGTCTAAATATTTAATTACTTATGTTGGTGCTAACTTTGCTATTACTGCTAAACCAATTACAGTAACAGCAGCTCCATCACAAACGAAAGTTTACGGAACAACAGATCCTGTTTTTGATTATACAGTTTCACCAAATTTAGTAGGTAGTGATGCCTTTACAGGAGCGTTAACTAGAGTTGCCGGGGAAAGCATTGGAAATTTCGCTATTAACCAGGGAAGTTTGAGTGCCGGATCTAATTATACGATTAGTTACGCAGGTGCTAACTTTACTATTACGGCAAAACCAATTACAGTAACAGCAACTCCATCACAAACGAAAGTTTACGGAACAACAGATCCAGCTTTTGCATATACCGTTTCGCCAGGTTTAGTAGGTAGTGATGCCTTTACAGGAGCTTTAACGAGAGCTATCGGGGAAAACATTGGAAATTACGCTATTAACCAGGGAAGTTTGAGTGCCGGTTCTAATTATAACATTACTTATGTAAGCAAAGATTTTACTATTACGGCAAAACCTATTACAGTAACGGCAGATGCTTCACAAACAAAAGTATATGGAACAAACGATCCTGTTTACACTTATACGGTTTCTCCAAGTTTAGTAAGTGGTGATTCTTTCACCGGAACTTTAACAAGAGCTGCCGGAGAGAACGTGGGTGTTTACGCTATCACACAAGGTACCTTAAGTGCGGGAACAAATTACAATATTACTTATGTAAGCAAAGATTTTACTATTACGGCAAAACCTATCACAGTAACAGCAAATGCTTCACAAACCAAAGTATATGGAACAACCGATCCTGTTTTTGATTATACTGTTTCTCCAAGTTTAGTAAGTGGTGATTCTTTCAGCGGAGCTTTAACAAGAGCTGCCGGAGAGAACGTGGGTGTTTACGCTATCACACAAGGTACCTTAAGTGCTGGTGGAAATTACACTATTACATATAATGGCTCTGATTTTACTATTACAAAAGCAAATCAGGTAATTACATGGAATCAGACTTTGGGATTAGGTTGTGATGGAGAAACTAGTATTGTTTTGACTGCTGTCGCTAATAGTGGTTTAGCTGTAAATTATGCTTCTTCTAATGCTACTATTGCTACTGTCTCGAATAATTCATTAATTTTTCAAAATTATGGATCTGCAACCATAACGGCTTCGCAACCAGGAAATATGAATTACAATGCGGCACCATCTGTAGTTTTACCAGTAGTAAGCAGCCAGCCAAACCTGATTAGAAAACATTTTGAAGATGTTATTTTCTTTGACAATAGCTCTAAGAGTTTTAAATCGTATAACTGGTATAAAAATGGGGTGTTAGTTCCTGGTCAAACTTCACAATATTTCAAAGAAAGTGGTCCTTTGAATGGAACTTACTATGCAGTAGCAACAAAACTAGACGGAACTTTAATTACAACCTGTACGTTAACTTTATCTCCTACAATGGAAGAAGAGTATATCAGAATTGTTCCAAACCCTGTTAGAAGTAATACTACTTTCCAATTGATAACAAATGTTAGTGCAAACAGATTACAAAATGCGCGTGTTGAGCTTTATAATTTAACAGGAAGCCTGCTAACTACTATAAACACAAGTCAAAACACTATTGACATGACAGCTCCTAATGTCGAGGGAATTTATATTGTAAAAATGACCTTAGCAAATGGTAAATACTTTACTAAAAACCTTTTAGTAAGAAATTAAAATAATTTACAGAATAGGACATCCTCATTTTTTAATGAATGGGGATGGATTATTCTAATTAAAAAACAAGTATGAAATCGCCATTATCACCAAGTTTGCGTGATCAAAAGCAAATAATAAAAAAAACGATTACATATATTACCTCTAAAAAATAAAATTTACATCTATGAAACTCAATATTAAAAATATAATTTCAACTATAGCTTTCTTAATTTCCCAGGGAATAGCTGCACAGTTTTATGTAGGTATACAGTCGGGAATAGGAAATATTCAAAGTGATATTACTGGCACACAAGAAGGTAACCGCCTTGGAGGAGCTGTAAAAGCAGGTTATATCTACTCTTTAAATACTCATTTTGGTATTGGTGCAGGGCTGGAATTTTCACAGTACAAACAAGAAGTCTCTTTGTCTCAGCCTACTGCAACACTTTCAAATTTTGAGGTTGATGCTTCAACTTCGGCATTTGTTTATAACGTTACAACCAACAATTATATAGAAAAACAAACTTTACATGCTCTGCAAATCCCTCTTTTTGTCCAGTATAAAACAAATATTAATAAGGGTATTGATTTTAATTTTAGAGCCGGAGCTAAATATTTTTTACCGGTAAAATATAAAATTAAAGCAACAGCCGATTACGTAAATGGCAGCGCTTATTATCCAGATGTAAACCTGACTATTGATAATCTGCCAGAATATGGTTTTGGTAGCCAGGATAATTATTCCTCATCAGGAGAGTATAAAACTAAAGGAATTCTAATGAGTTCTTTTGAGTTAGGATTTACATTTGATATGGGAAAGAAGAATTCGTTATATGCAGCCATGTATCTGGAAAGTGGATATGGTACAATTTTAGACCAAAACAAGAATGAATCTTATGTTGGTTATAATGAAACTGCTGTATCCGACAGGAAAGCTAATGGCTTATATAGTATTGATAAAGATGCTGAAATTAAACCTGTAGCTTTTGGTGTAACACTAGGATGGAATTTTAAATAACCTGTATAGTTATTTCAGGACGGGTCAAATCAGCATGACTGAAAATGGAGATCCTTATGAAAACGCATTGGCAGAACGTGTAAACGGAATCATCAAGACAGAGTTCAATCTTCATAGTAGCCAGTTGGGTTTTGAACAAACCTACAACCAGATAAAGAAAAGTATTAAAGTTTATAATGAAATCAGACCACATTCAAGTTGTAATTACCTAACCCCAAATCAAGCTCATTTGCAATCAGGGAACTTGAAGAAGCGATGGAAGAATTATAATAAAAAATTTAGCCATGAAAAAACAGTTGTATAGTAAGTTTAGGATTAAAAATTATATTTGTATAGCTATAACAGGATTTATTTAATAATCTGTATAGTTATTTTAGGACGATTCATAGGACGATTCACATATATAGATAAGGCATAGATAAAGCATGGATAGTGCATGGATAGTGCATGATAATGCATGGAAAAAAATGCGCTTCTCTAATTGTATTTTAAGGTTTGCCGGTAATGCTTTTTCAGCAGCAATAACAGTATATTTATAACCCGGTTTTTGTAATTGTCCAACGAATTGTTCTACTAAAATTTCTTCGGATTACTTAAGTTTAATTTATCATTTTCCCACACGATCGGATTTTGTATAATGTAATTCGCTATTCTTTGATATTCAAAATCATTTCTGACAATATGATCGTGGTAATTGGGTTGAAAAAAATGATTATGTTTATTGTATTTTGGTATTGGTAGATGATGTTCGTCGATATAATCATCAATTTTGGTATTTACCGCCGATTTGAATCCGGCAATAAACGATGAAATGGATTTCGGTAATCGTACAGGACGATTCGGTTTTATCGATTCCAATTGTTGAACCGCACGGTTGGGTTGAACCGCACGGCCGTGCGGTTGTACATTAACGTTATCAATCAAATCGTTTGATTCATTACCCGGATGCCATATTTCCACAATCATATGCAAATGGTTGGGCATTATGATATATTCGTGTACAAACAATTCATTTCGAATTTCAAATGATTGCAAAAATTCCTTTTGCACAATTTTACCCATTTCGGATAATTGTATTTCCCCGGCTACAATATCACCCAAAATACATTCCCTGTTTTGGGTAACAATGGTAAGAAAATATAAGGCATTTGAAGAATAATCCCAATTAAGTAACCGATGCGAGCCTATTTTATATTTATTCTTGTATTTATCCATTTCAAAGTGATAGTATACGAAAATAAATAAATTCTATAGTTATTTATCTTACAAATCCTGATTGAAGTACTATCTAAATGAATTAATTGAAAGTGGAGGATTAAGTAAAAAAAGAATAGATAATCTGAGAAAATCGTAATCCATAAACAATAAAAACCATAAGTTTAGGGAATAAAAAAACTCCAAAATCGCAAGACTTTGGAGTTTTTAGTATTTTGTGGGGAGAGCAGGATTCGAACCTGCGAAGTTCACACAGCAGATTTACAGTCTGCCCTCGTTGGCCGCTTGAGTATCTCCCCAAATTTGATTGTGAATCTACAATCTTTCAACACTCTGAAAATCGTATAAAAAAACTCCTTAATTTCTTAAGGAGTTTCTTGGTGGGCGATGAGGGGTTCGAACCCCCGACCCCCTCGGTGTAAACGAGGTGCTCTGAACCAGCTGAGCTAATCGCCCTATTTTACTAGGCTGCTATCATTTCGTGATTGCGAGTGCAAATATACACCTAGAATTTGTAATTGCAAGCCTTTTTGGCAAAAAATGTAAAAGAAAATTTTCCCGCACTTTTAGAAAGCTATTTTTCAGCTTATTAAAAACAAATAAAACTGAAGTATTCTTATGCATTTAGTTAAAATAAAAAATCTATAAAGCTAATTTTAATTATTCCTTTTGTATTCACTCGCTATAGTCATACATTTGCATACCTTAATTGTATATTCAAATGGCAAGATACCAGGAAAATGATTTACCGAAAGCTAAATTAGACGCAAACTCCCTTCAAAAAGCAATCCGAATTTTTAAATACGCTAAAAACCACAAATGGAAATTTTTCCTTGGTTTAGTTTTTTTACTCTTAACCAGCGCCACTGCCCTCGCCTTTCCTAAGTTAATGGGAATGCTGGTAGACTGTGTTACGAATAAAAACCTTAGCCGGGCCAACGAAATTGCAGTTGCGCTATTGGTAATCTTAATGCTCCAGGCAGTTTTCTCGTTTTTCAGAATTTCTCTTTTCGTTAATTTTACAGAGAATTCATTGTCGAACATTCGTTTTGCATTGTATGAGAATTTAATCAAACTCCCGATGTCGTTTTATTCACAAAAACGTGTGGGGGAACTGAACAGCCGGATCAGCGCAGACATTTCGCAGTTACAGGATACTTTTAGCACAACAATTGCAGAATTTTTACGTCAGTTTATTTTAATTATCGGCGGATTTATAATTTTAGGTAATATAAGTCCGAAATTGACTTTGATGATGCTTGCCATCGTTCCTATTGTAGCTGTTGCTGCTGTTATCTTTGGAAGATTTATTCGTAAATACGGAAAAAAAACACAGGATAAAGTAGCCGAAAGCCAGGTAATTGTTGAAGAAACATTGCAGGGAATCAGCAATGTAAAAGCGTTCGCCAACGAATGGTACGAAATTCAGCGTTATAAAAACAAAATCAAAGAAATTGTAAAAATAGCCATCAAAGGCGGTCAGTACAGAGGTTATTTTGCTTCTTTTATCATTTTATGCCTTTTTGGATGTGTCGTTGCCGTTGTCTGGTACGGAATTACCTTAACAATAAAAGGCGAAGTTGAAGGCGTTGGTGATCTGATTTCGTTTGTACTCTATACCACATTCATTGGCGCTTCTTTTGGAGGAATAGCCGAAATGTATGCCCAGATTCAAAAAGCAGTTGGCGCTACAGAACGTGTTTTCGAATTACTCGAAGAAACTCCGGAACCAATCAATGCAAATCCGAAAGCTTCAGCTTCAGTTATAGAAAAAATAAAAGGAAACGTAGCTTTTAAAAATGTAGCTTTTAGTTATCCGTCCAGAAAAGAAGTTGAGGTATTGAAAGACGTAAATTTCAATGCTGATTTCGGTCAGAAGATTGCTCTTGTTGGTCCGAGTGGTGCTGGAAAATCGACTATTTCTTCATTATTATTGCGTTTTTACGATATTACTTCAGGAGAAATTCTTGTTGATGGAAAAAGCATTTACGACTACGATTTAGAAAATCTTCGCGGGAATATGAGTATTGTTCCTCAGGATGTGATTTTATTTGGCGGAACCATCAGGGAAAATATCGCCTACGGAAAACCAGATGCCTCTGATGAAGAAATAATGCTGGCAGCAAAACAGGCTAATGCATTGAATTTCGTAGAAAGCTTTCCTGAAAAATTTGAAACACTGGTTGGGGAACGTGGCGTAAAACTATCAGGAGGCCAGCGTCAGCGTATCGCAATTGCAAGGGCCTTATTAAAAAATCCTAGTATTTTAATTCTGGACGAAGCTACATCTTCTTTAGACAGCGAAAGTGAAAAACTGGTTCAGGAAGCACTAGAAGTTTTGATGGAAGGAAGAACCAGCATTATCATTGCACACCGTCTTTCAACCATTAGAAACGCTGATAAAATTTTAGTTTTGGATAATGGAAGAATCACCGAAGAAGGAACGCATCAGGAGCTTATCAACCTTGAAAACGGTATTTATAAAAACCTGAGCAATCTACAGTTTAGCAATTCTTAACAAGTTTTGAAAATCAATACTTTAAATGCAATAAGACAATAACGTTTTATTGCATTTTTTTTGCAGGTATACAAAATCAAATATCCCAATAATTAAAAAGCTGTCAGGGAAATAAATCTCTTTAATCCCAAAAGCCCTAGCCCTGATCGTAACGGCATCCTGTTGTTGCGGGGTTCGCAACAACAGATATAGTGGAGAGCAGGATAAGCTCCTGAAAATTATAAAAAAAACATTTTGAATTAAACCTTTTTTCAAAACCAATGTCTAAGTTTATTAGGATTAGAAAAACCGAAGCAAAATAGCCTTAAAAACACTTGTACATACAATTGTTAAATAACCATTAAGCCCTTTTGTATTCACATCAAAAAACTAAATTTGTAACACCAATTCAAGACATAAAATCCATTTACTTCAATTTTCATGAAACTAAAACACCTAATTTACGCCCTTATCATTATAGTACTCGGAGGTTTTATCACGTACCGCGTCATATCCAACAAAAAGAAAAACGAAGAATCTAAGAAATTCGGTGATAAGGACAGACCTACAAGTGTAAACGGAATTGTGGTAAAAACTTCGGTTTTTGATAATAATTTATCGTTATCAGGATCTATTGAAGCCAATGAACAGGTTGAGATTCACAGTGAAATTTCCGGAATTGTGGAAGGAATTTATTTTAGCGAAGGAAGTAATGTAAAGAAAGGACAGGTACTTTTTAAGGTAAATGATATTGAATTGAGAGCTCAGTTAAGACAGGCTCAGACAAAAGAAGGTCTGGCAGGCGAAAATCAAAGAAGAGCTAAATTATTATTGCAAAAAGAAGCTATAAGTCAGGAAGAGTTTGATGTTTCCAATGCGGACTACGCTTCCGCGAAAGCACAGACTCAATTGATAAGTGCACAGATTGCCAAAACCTCTGTAAAAGCCCCTTTTTCAGGAAAAATCGGTTTGCGTTCTATTTCACCGGGAACTTACATTACGCCAACTGTTTTGGTAGCCAAACTGGTAAACACTGGGAAATTAAAAATTACATTCTCCATCCCGGAGAAATATGCTGCTCAGGTAACTTCGGGATCAGTTATTGACTTTTCGGTTTCTGGATCTGACAAAACCTATAAGGCAAAAATATACGCAATTGAACCGGAAGTAGAAGTCGCAACACGTACTTTGAAAATCCGTGCGATTGCTGAAAATACCGACGGCAAACTTTTTCCGGGAACATTTGCAGATGTAAAACTTCCTTTGAACATCATTAAAGATGCGATCCTAATACCTTCACAAGCTATTGTTCCGATACAGGATGGTAAAAAAGTGTACATCGCCAACATGGGCAAAGCTAAAGAAGTTAAGGTAGAAGCAGCCACCAGAACAGACGCTTCTGTTTTAATTTTATCCGGATTAAAAGCAGGCGATACTTTAATAACAAGTGGCGTAATGTCTTTAAAAGATGAAGCACCTATAAAGGTTAAAGTAAAATAGTTTTTAAGTTACGAGTCTGGAGTTTTATGCTTTGAAATTCAAATTATTATTTCAGGTATACTAACTCATAATTCATAACTAACAATTTATAATTCAACAAAATGAGTTTATCAACTACAAGTATAAAGAGACCTGTTTTAACCATTGTACTGAATCTTTTGATTATTTTATTCGGTTTTATTGGTTACACTTTTCTGGGTGTCCGTGAATTTCCTTCGATTGACCCGGCGCAGGTTTCTATCAGAACCAATTATACAGGAGCCAATTCTGATATTATTGAATCACAAATTACGGAACCTCTTGAAAAAGCTGTAAATGCGATTGATGGAATCAGAAATATAACATCATCCAGTAATCAGGGGAGCAGTAATATTACTATCGAATTCAACTTAGATAAAAACCTTGAAGAAGCAGCAAATGATGTTCGTGACAAGGTTTCACAGGCTGTTCGAAATTTACCGCAGGACATTGATGCACCTCCGGTTGTTTCTAAGGCAGATGCCGACAGTGAATCTATTATTTCGATGACGGTTCAGAGTGATACCAGAAGCTCATTAGAATTAAGTGATTATGCCGAGAATGTTATTTCGCAGCGTTTAGAAACTATTCCGGGAGTGAGTGGTGTTCAGATTTGGGGTCAAAAACGTTACGCCATGCGTTTATGGATTGACCCTGTAAAATTAACGGCCTACAAATGTACAGTAGCTGATGTTCGTAATGCCTTAAATGCACAAAATGTTGAACTGCCTTCAGGAAAACTGACCGGAAACAATACTGAACTTACCGTAAAAACAATAGGAAATCTTTCTAAACCGGAAGAATTCAACAACATTATCATTCGTACAGATGGTGATAAAATTATTCGTCTTAGCGATGTAGGAGGTGCAGAATTAGGACCAGAAAATATCGAAACTTCATTAACTTCTTCCGGACTTCCAATGATTGGTCTGGCAATTGTTCCGATGCCGGGAGCAAATTATTTAGATATCTCATCCGAATTTTATAAAAAATATGAAGCGCTAAAAAAAGATTTACCAAAGGATATCAAACTTAATATTGCGCTTGATAATACGTTGTTTGTAAAGAAATCAGTATTGGAAGTTGCTGAGACTTTAGGGATTTCTATTCTGTTAGTAATCATAATTATTTATCTGTTTTTCAGGGACTGGGCAATTGCGTTCAGACCTTTGATTGATATTCCTGTTTCCTTAATTGCCACATTTTTCATTATGTGGATGCTTGGGTTTTCCATAAACGTATTAACCCTTTTGGCTATTGTTTTAGCTACAGGACTTGTGGTAGATGACGGAATCGTGGTGACAGAAAATATCTTCAAAAAAGTCGAAGAAGGAATGTCCCCTATTGAAGCAGCTATAAAAGGTTCTAACGAAATTTTCTATGCTGTAATTTCGATATCCGTAACGCTGGCAGCTGTATTTTTACCAGTAATTTTCCTGGAAGGTTTCGTAGGACGCCTTTTTAGGGAATTCGGGGTTGTGATTGGTTCCGCTGTTTTGATTTCTGCTTTTGTATCCCTGACTTTGACACCAATGCTGAATGCTTATCTGATGAAAGGCGGTGAACAGAAAAAATCCAAATTCTACATGAAGACGGAGCCTTTTTTCGAAAAAATGAACAGCACTTACGCAGAAAGTCTTTCTAAATTTATGGATCGAAAATGGATCAGTTTCCCGATTCTGATTGTTTGTTTTGGAATTATTTACCTCTTTTTTACCATACTCCCAAAAGAAACAGCACCCTTAGACGACCGTAGTTCTGTCGTTATGCGTATGACAACTCCTGAAGGATCTTCTTATGAATATACCGATCGTTTTATGCAGGAGATTTCAAAATTGGTAGACGATTCTATTCCGGAGAAAAAAGTAAGCTTAGTTATTACTTCTCCAGGATTTGGTTCTTCATCTGTAAACAGTGGCTTTATCAGGCTTTCTTTAAAACAGCCCGATGAAAGAGTTCGTTCGCAAAAAGATATCGCCGATAAATTAACCAAATGGACTAAACAATATCCGGATGCCAAAACATCTGTTATCCAACAGCCCACAATTGCTGTGAACAGACGTGGAGGATTGCCTATTCAGTATATTATTCAGGCTTCGACTTTCGAGAAATTAAGAGAAAAAATCCCTGTTTTTATGGAGGAAGTGGGCAAAAGCGACGTGTTCTCTATTAGCGATGTCAATTTAAAATTCAACAAACCGGAAATCAATGTAAGTATCGATCGTGAAAAAGCCGAGAGTTTAGGGATTTCTATAATGGATATTGCACAGACCCTACAGCTTTCGCTGAGCGGACAACGTTTTGGATATTTCATCAAGAACGGAAAACAGTATCAGGTAATTGGCCAGTTTAATCAGGAAGACCGTTCGAAACCGCTTGATTTAACTTCAATTTTCGTAAAAAACAAAAACGGTGAATTGATTCAGATGGATAATGTTGTAAAAATTGAAGAGCAGAGTAATCCGCCTCAATTGTACCACAATAACCGCTACATGTCGGCAACGGTTTCTGCTGGTCTGGCACCAGGAAAAAGCATCAGTGATGGTATTGAGGAAATGGACCGGATTAAAGCAAAAGTTTTAGACCAGAGTTTCACCACTGATTTAAGTGGGGAATCACGCGATTTTGTAGAAAGTAGCTCCAATACCTCATTCGCATTTGGATTAGCATTATTGTTGATTTTCCTTATTCTTGCTGCTCAGTTTGAAAGTTTTATAGATCCGTTAATTATCATCCTGACCGTACCAATGGCGGTCGCAGGTGCTTTATTCTCTTTATGGCTGTTCAATCAGACCTGGAATATTTTCAGCCAGATTGGGACCGTAATGCTTATTGGACTTGTAACTAAAAACGGTATTTTGATAGTAGAATTTGCTAATCAGCTGCGTGAACAGGGAAAACCAAAATTAGAAGCGATTCTTGAAGCTTCAGAAGCACGTTTAAGACCTATTTTAATGACGAGTCTGGCTATTGCCTTAGGAGCATTACCAATCGCAATGTCACTAGGAGCAGCTTCTACCAGCAGAATCGGTATGGGAGTTGTTATTGTGGGAGGAACTATTTTCTCTTTGGCATTAACCCTTTTTGTTATTCCGGCTATTTATCTGATGTGGTCAAAAGCCAGAAAACATTATCCTGAGTTTGATCATATTGACGAATACGAAAAAGAAAGTATAAAATAGCACTAAATCATGAATTTTAAATTTTAGAATTCATGATTTCAGTAAAAGAAAATAAACATGAATAATAGAAATTTATATCGCATTTTAATAATCCTCTTATTATGTATTGGCAAAACCAATGCGCAGGAAGTCCTGACTATTGAAGAGGCCATGAAAATAGCTTTAGAAAATAATTTTGAAATTAAAATTGCCAAAAACAATTCAAAAATATCTGAAACGAATGTAACAATTGGAAATGCAGGAATGCTCCCAACCGCTACCGCTTCGATTACAGACAACAACAGTATCACCAACTCCTCTCAAACACGTCAGGACGGAACGACAACAGCTTTGGACAATGCCAAAAACAACAGCTTAAACTACGGGGTAAGCCTTGGCTGGACGGTTTTCGATGGAATGAAAATGTTCGCCAGGCTGGATCAATTAAAGGAACTTCAAAAACTAGGCGATGCTGAGTTAAAAAGAACAATTTTACTAAAAATTTCACAGGTTAATTCAGCTTATTATGACCTGGTACAACAGCAACAGCAGCTAGCTGCTTTAGACACCACCATTGTTATTTCAAACCAAAGATTAGAACTGGCAAAAAACCGTTTTACAATTGGTAAAGCATCAAAATTGGAAGTTTTGAATGCACAGGTTGATTTGAATTCAGACCAGGTAGCTTTGTTACGCCAAAAAGAATCGTATATCAATTCAAAAATTTTACTTAATCAATATTTAGCCCGTGATCCAAAAATTGATTTCAAAGTCACAGACCAGCTTACCGTTGATGATAAATTAATTTTTGCTGATTTGTTGGATTTGGCACAAAAACAAAATCCTGCATTAGAAGCTCAAATAATCAATAAACGAATTGCAGAATTGGAATTGAAACAGGTAAAAGCAGACCGATATCCTGTGATTAACTTAACCACCGGATATAATTTTGCAGAAAGTCAATCCAGTTTAGGTTTTACAAGTGAAGCTTCTTCCAGAGGATTAAATTATGGTTTTAATGCTACGCTCAACATTTTCGATGGTTTTAATCAGCATAGAAATGAAAAAGTGGCAAAATTGCAAATCGAAAATTCTCAAATTGCTATCGAACAGCAAAATATGATCCTGAATACACAATTAAGTACTGCCTTCCAGACCTATTTAACCAACATCGAACTTATTGGACTGGAAGATGATAATGAAGAAATAGCAAAACAAAATCTTTCAATTACGCTGGATAAATTCAGGATTGGAACAATTACAACATTAGAATTCAGAACAGCTCAATTGAATTATGTGAATGCAAAAGTTCGTAACAGCAACGCTCAATATCAGGCAAAATTATCTGAAATTGCATTAAAAGAATTAGCCGGAAATATTAGTTTTTAGTTTAATTTTGTTCGAAAAGCATTTAAATGATTTCATACAATACAAAGGACTGGGTAACTTTTATTTTTCGTTTTCACAAATCTGACACCATAAGAAAATTGTTTTCTGTCATGATTGTGATTGGAATTTATAGTGCGGCCGTTGGTTATCTTGAAGTTCAGTATTTTAAAATCGGGAAAAACGATTACATACACAATATCAATATCATGCACGGCATGCTGGGTTTTGTCATCTCGTTACTGCTTGTTTTCAGGACAAATACCGCTTATGACCGTTGGTGGGAAGGAAGAAAATTATGGGGCAGCCTTGTCAATAACAGCCGTAATCTCGCCATCAAGCTGTCTGCCATTTTAAAAGATGAAACCGACAGAAGCTTTTTCAGGAAATTTATTCCAATGTATGCCCATATTCTTCAGATCCATTTAAAAGATGATGACACAAGTAAACAGCTTTTTGAAGATGTTGATTTAGAAATCGATCACCATAAACACAAACCCAATCAGTTAAAAAAAATCATATATCAAAAAATTAATGATTTGTATGATACAAAAAAAATCACCGGAGACCAGCTCATTATTTTAAACGAAGAATTAAGATCTTTTACTGATATCTGCGGTGCCTGTGAACGAATAAAAAACACTCCTATTCCGTATTCTTACAGTGCATTTATCAAAAAATTCATTTTCTTTTATACGATGACGCTTCCTTTTGGATATTCTGTAAGCCTGGGTTACTTTGTAGCTCCAGTCGTTGTTTTTGTATTTTATGTTCTGGCAAGTTTAGAATTAATTGCCGAAGAAATCGAAGATCCGTTTGGAGATGATGAAAACGATTTGCCTATAAAAAAGATATCCGAAAACATCAAAAAACATGTTGAGGAATTGATTTAGAAATTGTATTTATTTGATTTTAATTTCTATTAATCCATTTCATTTAAACCGAAAACTATATTCTTTCGGAAGAATTACATGCTATAAAAAACAAAAAAATAGTTTCCAACTCCAGCAATCAATCCTTATATTTGTACACTTATCAAGAATACTGAAATCAAAATGAAAATATCTTACAACTGGTTAAAACAATTTATTAAAACAGACTGGACATCAGAGCAAACTTCAGAATTACTTACAGATTTAGGTCTGGAAGTTGAAGTGGTCGAAAAATACCAATCAGTAAAAGGAGGCTTAGAAGGAGTTGTTGTAGGACATGTACTTACTTGCGAAAAACATCCTGATGCGGACCGATTAAAAGTTACTAGTTTAGATATTGGTTTAGAGAATCCTATTCAGGTAGTTTGTGGTGCTTCAAATGTTGCGGCAGGTCAAAAAGTGCCTGTAGCTACTATTGGAACAGTTTTATATGATAAAGAAGGAGGAGAATTTACCATTAAAAAAGGTAAAATTCGCGGACAGGAAAGCCACGGAATGATTTGTGCTGAAGATGAATTAGGTCTCGGAACAGGTCATGATGGCATTATGGTGCTGGATGAAAAACTAATTCCGGGAACTCCTGCTGCTGAAGTTTTCAAAATAGCAAATGATGAAGTTTTCGAAATCGGGTTAACTCCAAATCGTGCAGATGCCATGAGTCATTTTGGAACGGCACGTGATTTAAGAGCCGGAATGTTGCAGCGCGGAATAAATGTAGAATTGATTACTCCTTCTGTTAGCAATTTCAGGGTTGACATGCGTACTTTAAAAATTGATGTAAGCGTAGAAGAGCCTACCCTTGCACCAAGATATTGTGGCGTTACCATTTCAGGCATTACTGTAGAAGAATCACCGGCATGGCTTAAAGATCGTTTAAAAGCTATTGGATTAACTCCAAAAAATAATATTGTAGACGTTACCAATTATGTTTTACACGAATTAGGACAGCCATTGCATGCGTTTGATGCTGCAAAAATCAACGGAAAAATAATTGTAAAAACACTTCCTGAAGGTACTAAATTTGTCACTTTAGATGATGTTGAAAGAACCTTACACAAGGAAGACCTTATGATTTGTGATGAAAAAGGGCCACTTTGCATTGCAGGTGTTTTCGGCGGGAAAAAATCAGGTGTTTCTGAAGTAACTACTTCTATATTTTTAGAAAGTGCTTATTTTGATGCCGTAAGTGTGCGTAAAACCGCCAAAAGGCATCAGTTAAATACCGATGCTTCTTTTAGATTTGAAAGAGGAATTGATCCAACTATCACAGAATACGCATTAAAACGTGCGGCACTTTTAATCCAGGAAGTGGCAGGCGGAAAAGTTACATCTGATATAATAGAAGTATATCCTAAAAAAGTAGAAGATTTTTCTGTTTTATTAAATTTCAGCCATGTTTATAAAATCATCGGGCAGGAAATCCCAAAAGACACCATCAAGAAAATATTAGTTTCTTTAGATATTAAAGTGAATAGTGTTTCTGAATCTGGTTTGGGATTAACTATTCCCGCATATCGCGTAGATGTTCAGCGAGAAATAGATGTGATTGAAGAAATTTTAAGGGTTTACGGATACAATAATATTGATTTTTCTAAGAAATTTAATGCTACAGTAGCCAATTCCCCAAGAACAGAAGACTACAAAGTACAAAATATAATTGCATCACAATTGAACTCTCAGGGGTTTCATGAAATGATGGCAAATTCATTGACTACGGCTGATTACGCAAAATTATCTGCTGACCTGAAAGAAGAATATAATGTTACGATGCTGAATCCGTTGAGCAGTGATTTATCAACCATGCGTCAGTCGCTATTATTTTCAGGTTTGGAAGCGATTTCATATAATATCAACAGAAGAAATTCTGATTTGAAATTATTCGAATTCGGAAAAACGTACCATAAATACCTTAATGGATACGAAGAACACAAACATTTAAGTTTGTTAATTTCGGGTAACAGAAATAAGGAGAGCTGGACAAATCCGCAAAAAACTACTGATTTCTTTTTACTAAAAGGATATGTTACCGGCATTTTAAATCGTTTAGGAATAGATAAAATTTCAAATGTCCCATCAAAATCAGATGTGTTTTCTGAAGGAACTTCAAAAGTTTATAACAATGAAGTTTTAGTAGAGATTGGAGTAGTTAAAAAATCAATTTTAAAACATTTTGGAATCAAACAGGATGTTTATTATGCTGATTTTAACTGGGATTTGGTACTGAAAATAATCACAGGAAAAATTAAATATTCAGATATCCCTAAATATCCGGAAGTACGCAGGGATTTGGCATTACTAATTGACCAAAGCACAACTTATGAAAGTATTTATACACTGGCTAAACAAACGGAAAAGGCACTTTTAAAAGATGTGAATTTATTCGATGTTTATGAAGGTAAAAACCTTCCTGAAGGCAAAAAATCATATGCTTTGAGTTTCACAATTCAGGACAGCACCAAAACACTTACCGATAGCCAGATCGATAAAATCATGTCTAAATTACAGCAGACTTTTGAAACTGAGCTAGGAGCAAGTTTAAGATAAGTTATAAAAAAACACCAGCATTATGAATTGCTGGTGTTTTTTTTATGACTTGCTGTTAATGTTTCTTTTTGAAAATCTTTTTAAACAAATTTACGATTACCAAAACAACACAGCCTAAAACAAGACCCGTTACAAATTCTTTTACTATAGAAGGAAGCTTAATACCTTCTGCCAAATGATGAAAATATGGAATATAATGTACAAAGATTCCTCCAGCCACTAATAATAACGCAATTGTACCAATAACCGTTAAAGCTTTGATAACTAACGGAAGTGCTTTTACAAGTATATTACCAATAAATTTTGAAATACTTTTTTCGTTTTTACTAAACTTAATAAGCTTATATCCTGCTTCATCCATCCTCACAATAAGAGCTACAATTCCATAAACTCCAATAGTAGCAACTAAGGCAATTATTGACGTTACAATGATTTGCTGAATAATTGGCTTTCCGATTACAGTTCCCAAAGCGATAATTACAATTTCTACAGACAATATAAAATCAGTAATAATGGCTGATTTTACTTTTCCTTTTTCCATCTCAAGAATTTGTTCTTCAGTATAAGTATTTTCAGTTATTCCTTCTGACTCTTCATGCGCATGAGGAAACACAAATTCATATATTTTTTCGGCTCCTTCGTAAGCCAGGAATAATCCACCCAAAACTAAAATTACAATAATAGCATCTGGCATAAAAGCACTCAATAAAAACGCTATTGGAAGAATAATTACTTTATTAAGCAAAGATCCTTTGCTAATTGCCCACAGTACCGGAAGCTCTCTGGATGAAGCAAATCCTGAAGCTTTCTCGGCATTTACCGCTAAATCATCCCCTAAAATTCCTGCTGTTTTCTTTGCTGCAACCTTACTCATTACAGCAACGTCGTCCATAATTGCTGCTATATCGTCTAATAGTACGAAAAAACCTGATGCCATTATATTTTGCTTTTTTTAATGTTAGTGGTGCGAATCTACTACTTTTATCCTAAATCATTTTAAAGAATTCGGGATTTAATTTTAACTGCACTGACCCAACAAAAACCAAAGAATTATAAAAACTATTATAGTACCAAAGCACCCTCCTCCTAATTTTTTTGCCCCGTAACCGGCTAGCAACCCTCTAAATATATTGTTCATAATAATCTATTTTAATGTTAGTGTAAATTTGACGATTAATAGTGTCTATTATTTTATAATACTTTTTAAAAATCTTTCATTATTCACGGATTACCCAAAAAAAACACCAGCATTTCTGCCGGTGTGATTATAATTAATATCTCTTTAATTCTACATTTATATCTGATTATACTACTGGTTGTGTCTGATTTCTAAAAACAAGTTTACCATCAAAAGCATCGATTAAAATGATACTTTCCGTTGTAATATTTCCAGCCAGAATTTCTTTCGATAACTGGTTTAAAACTTCTCTCTGCACTACACGTTTTACAGGTCTTGCTCCAAATTGAGGATCATATCCTTTATCTGACAAGTAAGCAATTGCTTCCGGAGTCGCGTCCATTGTAATGCCTTGTTGTGCCAGCATTTTGGTAACACCTTTTAACTGTAAGCTTACAATTCTTGAAATATTGTCGACTGTAAGCGGTGTAAACATTACAATCTCGTCGATACGGTTTATGAATTCAGGACGAACTGTTTGTTTTAATAATCCTAAAACCTCGTTTTTAGCCGCCTCTGTAGCCGCTTCTACTCCACCTTTTAGGTTTTCGAATTTCTCCTGAATAATCTGGCTTCCCATATTAGAAGTCATGATGATAATCGTATTTTTGAAATCGGCTAAACGTCCTTTATTATCTGTTAAACGTCCCTCATCCAGAACTTGTAATAGAATATTAAAAGTATCAGGATGTGCTTTTTCAATCTCATCAAGCAAAACTACAGAGTAAGGTTTTCTGCGAACCGCTTCTGTCAATTGCCCACCTTCATCGTAACCTACATATCCGGGAGGCGCACCAACTAAACGGCTTACACTGTGACGTTCCTGGTATTCACTCATATCGATACGGGTCATTGCATTTTCATCATCAAAAAGATATTCTGCTAAAGCTTTGGCTAATTCTGTTTTACCAACTCCGGTTGTCCCTAGGAATAAGAAAGTTCCAACTGGTTTTTTCATATCCTGTAAACCTGCACGGCTCCTACGAACAGCATCACTTACGGCTTCTATCGCCTCTTCCTGGCCTACTACACGTTTGTGCAATTCATCTTCTAAATGCAATAGTTTTTCTCTTTCTGTCTGAAGCATTTTCATTACCGGAATTCCAGTCCATTTTGCCACAACTTCTGCAATATCTTCCCTGGTTACTTCTTCTTTGATTAAAGAATTTCCGGATTGGAATTCCTGCAATTGTTTCTGCAAATTTTCCTGACGCTCCTGAGCTTCTTTTATTTTTCCGTAACGAATTTCCGCCACTTTTCCGTAATCTCCGTCACGTTCTGCACGTTCTGCTTCGTATTTAAAGTCTTCTATTTCATGTTTTACAGCCTGAATTCCGTCAACGATATCTTTTTCTTGTTTCCATTTTGCATAGATTTCATTACGCTCTTCTTTCAGGTTGGCCAATTCCATACCTAAAATCTTAAGTTTGCTTTCTTCTTTTTCACGTTTAATCGCTTCGATCTCGATTTCAAGCTGCATGATTTTACGATCCAAAACATCTAATTCTTCTGGTTTTGAATTGATTTCCATACGTAGTTTAGAAGCAGCTTCGTCCATTAAGTCAATTGCTTTATCTGGTAAAAAACGATTCGTAATATATCTTTGTGAAAGCTCAACCGCAGCAATAATCGCTTCGTCTTTAATCTGGACTTTATGATGCGTTTCATATTTCTCTTTGATTCCACGAAGAATCGAAATAGCACTTTCTGTATCTGGTTCATCGATTAAAACCTTTTGAAAACGTCTTTCTAATGCTTTATCTTTTTCAAAATATTTTTGATATTCATCTAAAGTAGTAGCCCCAATCGCTCTCAATTCGCCACGAGCCAAAGCTGGTTTCAGGATATTGGCAGCATCCATTGCACCTTCACCTCCACCCGCTCCTACAAGCGTGTGAATTTCATCAATAAACAAAACGATATCACCTTCTGCGGCCGTAACTTCTTTAACAACCGATTTTAAACGTTCCTCAAATTCTCCTTTGTATTTTGCTCCGGCAATCAAAGCTCCCATATCTAATGAAAAAACGATTTTTTCTTTTAGATTTTCCGGAACGTCTCCGTCAACAATTCTATGCGCCAAACCTTCTGCGATAGCCGTTTTACCAACTCCGGGTTCACCAATAAGCATTGGATTGTTTTTAGTTCTGCGAGTTAAGATTTGCAACACACGACGAATTTCTTCATCACGGCCAATAACTGGGTCTAATTTTCCCGTACGCGCTAATTCGTTTAAGTTTTTAGCGTACTTATTTAATGAATTATAGGTTTCTTCTGCCGATGCCGAAGTTACTCTTTCACCTTTACGTAATTCTTCAATTGCCGCTTTAAGACCTTTTCCGGTAACGCCCTGATCTTTTAAAATTTGAGAAACTTTACTTTTTGAGTCAAAAATGGCTAAAATTAAATGTTCGATTGAAACGTATTCGTCGTTCATTTTTTGCGCAATAATTTCAGCTTCATTCAAAGCTTTATTTGCATCCCTTGAAAGCATAATCTCGCCTCCAGAAACTTTTGGAAAACTCTGAATTGTACTGTCTAAAATTTGCAAAAACAACGGCACATTTACATTTAATTTTTTAAGAATAAAGGGTGCCACGTTTTCGTCAACTTCAAAAATGGCTTTAAAAATATGCTCGTTTTCAATTTGCTGCTGTCCATTTCGCTGCGCTAATTGCTGCGACAACTGAATAGCTTCCTGTGATTTGATTGTAAATTTGTTAATGTTCATGTTTTTATGATTTGATGATTATTTTTTTAAATATTCGATATCATTAAAGTTAAGATTTATACAGCTACATTTTTAGCTCAAAAAAATTAACTTTGTAATTCAATAGACAAATTATATTCCATAGCAAAAAAACAGACAAAACGGCATTTAAAATTGAATTTAATCGATTTTAACAAGTCAAAAAGTCATAAATCAAGCCAAATATGAGTTTTTTCAATTCAATCTTCGGAAGTTCAGATCATTCAGAAATCCCAAAAAGCAATGTAAACTGGACCGAATTAACCAACATTCTTCAATTACAGGAAGTAGAAGCAATATCACACGAAAAACCAGTCGTGATTTTCAAACACAGCACAAGATGCAGCATCAGCCGAATGGCTTTAAAACAATTTGAAAGAGAATATGCTCTTGAAAATATTGTTGATGCTTATTTTTTAGATTTGATTGCACATAGAGATGTTTCTAATGAAATTGCCAGTAAATTTGGTGTATATCATGAATCACCACAATTAATTTTAATCAAAAATGGAAAAGCTGTTTACAATGTTTCACACAGCGATATTGATGCTACAGCATTAAAAAACAAGATTTAAGTCTCTTCGTTTTAAATAAAGATTTCAAAGGCAGAGTTACACCTCTGCCTTTGAAATTTTCACCAATTTCATTGATTTACCATTATAAATAAATCTTAATATCGACTTAGGTTGCTACCTTTTTCATAAATTTGAAAAAAATTAAATCAATTGAAGAAATTACTCTTTTTCATATCTTTTTGTTTGCTTATAGGAAGTTTCCAGACAGTTTCAGCCCAAACTCCTAAGAAAATAATAGTTGAAAACTCAGACTTTTCAGATGTCAACGAAGTAGAAATTCCCGGAGCACTTTTGCTTACCGGAAATGTAAAAATAAATCATGATGGTGTAGTCCTTACTTGCAATAAAGCCTATTTCTTTCAAAAAGAAAATTATATAAAAGCCTTCGGTAACGTACAGCTTGTACAAGGTGACACCTTATTTTTAAATAGTAAATATGCTGAATACAGTGGTAACGTAAAAAAAGCTTTCGCAACCGGAAACGCTGTTATGACTTCTCCTGATGCAACATTGCAAACTGACACCATCAATTTTGACAGAAATGTTCAGGAAGTTTTTTACAATACTAAAGGCACAATTGTAAACAAAGACAATACCCTGGTTAGTAAATCCGGAAGGTATTACGTGACACAGAAAAAATTTCAGTTTTTAACAGAAGTAGTACTTACAAACCCTAAATATGTTATGAAATCTAATCACTTAGATTACTATAGTAACTCAGGGCACTCTTACTTATTTGGACCATCAACCATCACAAGTAAAACAAATTATATCTATACTGAAAATGGTTTTTATGACACAAAGAAAAACCTCGCCCATTTCCTGCGAAAATCATATATTAAATATGACGACCGGCGAATAGAGGGCGACAGTTTATACTACAATCGTAATACCGAATTTGCATCAGCAACACGAAATGTAAAAATTACAGATTCTATAAACAAGGGAATCGTAAAAGGTCATTACGCCGAATTATACAAACTAAAAGATTCAATGTTTGTAACCAAAAGAGCGGTTGCCATAAATCTGGTCGAAAATGATTCAGTCTATATTCATGGCAAAAAATTAATGGTCACCGGAAAAGAAGGCGAAAGAATTATCAGAGCTTTTAATAATGTTCGCTTTTTCAAAATAGATATGAGCGGAAAATGCGACTCACTTCATTCAAACAGTAAAACTGCCCTCACGAAACTAATAGGAAAACCCATTTTATGGAATGCTGAGAGCCAGATCACAGGGGACCTCATGCACTTAATTGGAGACAATAAAACCCGAAAAATAGACTCGCTTAAAGTGTTCAATAATACCTTTCTAATCTCTAAAGATACACTTGGAACAGGTTACAACCAGGTCAAGGGTATGAACCTCATTGGGAAATTCAGGGATGGAAAGTTACATGATGTCGATATAATAAAAAACACCGAAGCGATATATTACGCAAGAAATTCAGCAAACGAACTTGTGGGAATTGACAAAAGTGTAAGCAGCAGAATCAATCTTATTATAGAGAATAACAGAGTTGAAAACATAACTCTTTTTAAGAATGTTCAAAGTGATAGCTATCCAGAAGATGAGTTGGCGGAAAATGACCGAAAATTAAAAGGTTTTGTCTGGCGTGGAGACGAAAGGATAAAATCAAAGGATGATATTTTTCCTCCTGAAGAAAACGAACTCAACGATAAATTAGTCAAAGAAGGTAAAGCAGAAGATGCAAAACCCAATGTTCCTATGAAAATCAGGAAGGAAACACTAAATTACGACAAAAAGAAGCCTGCTGCTAAAACCAGTAAAGGAACTAACAAAAAAGCTAAAAAATAATTTTTAGTAAAAAGCAGGCTTTAAGCAACCGAAAGAATCAAAACATCAAAATCTTAGTTCTCAAAAAATGAATCCAGATTTTATAAAATATCAGGCACAGACTTCTCCATATCCACTAGGAATGGAAGTTTCACATGCAATAGGCTCCTATATTTACGATACAGGTAATAAAAAATATTTAGATTTTGTTGCTGGTGTTTCAGCCTGTACACTTGGACATCAGCATCCAAGGGTCAATCAGGCCATAAAAGACCAGCTGGATAAATATTCACATGTAATGGTTTATGGAGAATACTCCCAAAGTCCTGCCGTGCAATATTGTAAACTAATAGCTTCACTGCTTCCGGAATCATTAAACAAAACCTATTTAGTGAACTCTGGTACTGAAGCAATCGAAGGCGCCCTTAAATTAGCCAAACGTTCTACAGGCCGCAGTCAATTAATATCATGTCATAATGCATACCACGGAAACACCATGGGATCTATGAGTGTTATGGGATTCGAAGAACGCAAACAAGCCTTTCGTCCTTTGCTTCCTGATGTTGATTTTATAACTTTCAACAACGAAGAAGATTTACAAAAAATAACCACACGAACAGCCGCAATCTTACTTGAAACAATTCAGGGAGGAGCTGGTTTTATTGAACCAAAAGGCAACTTTCTGCAAAAAGTACGCAAACGCTGTGACGAAGTTGGTGCTATGATGATTGTAGATGAAATCCAGCCTGGCTTTGGCCGCACCGGAAAGTTGTTCGGTTTCCAAAATTATGATGTCGTTCCCGATATTGTAGTTATGGGAAAAGGAATGGGTGGCGGAATGCCGGTAGGTGCTTTTACAGCATCCGCAGAAAAAATGGATCTTTTAACCGAGAATCCAAAATTAGGGCATATTACAACTTTTGGAGGTCATCCTGTCATTGCGTCAGCCTGCTTAGCAACTTTGAAGGAATTAACTGAGACTAATCTGATGCAGGAAACTTTAGAAAAGGAAAAACTCTTCAGATCACTTTTGGTACATCCTTTGATAACAGAAATTAGAGGAAAGGGATTAATGCTTGCCGCAATGACCGAAAGTGCTGAAATAACGAATCAGGTCATTTTAAACTGTCAGGCCAAGGGACTCATTTTATTCTGGCTATTATTTGAAGGATGCGCCATTAGAATAACACCGCCATTAACCATTTCTGAAGAAGAAATAAAAGAAGGATGTGCCATAATTCTCGAAGTTATGGATGAAATTTTGAATAATAACGAAGAGCTTAATTAGGAGCTATTTCCAGCTATACGTTGCAATCTTTTTTGAAGCTGAAAAATGCTTCAAAAAAGGATTTCCACTTCTATCTGGGCTATGGCTTCCCGTTAAAAAGAAACTTTAGATAATAAACACATTAATCTTTTATAAATCAAAGATTAAAACTAAAAACAGAACATATTTCCTGTCCATATTGTTAATTAAATTGTTCAAAACAATAAATTTCCTTTCCTCACAAAATAATATGGTTGCCTAAATTTATAACAGGCTAATTTCAAAAACAAAAAGTATGCAATTAAGCAACGAAGAAGAAGATTATAACCTATCCCTATCCAAATTTGAGTCGATGTTAAAAACCAACAAAGTACTCTTTTTTGATTCTGAAGAATTCGAAGAAATTATTCTTCATTATTTAGATATAGGTAAGGCTAATTTAGCAAAAAAAGCCTTAAAACTTGCATTAGACCAACATCCAAAATCTACAGGCTTAAAATTAGTACAAGTAGAAATGCTGGTTTATGATGACAAACTTGACATGGCTGAAAAGCTTTTAAACGAGTTGTATGCAATTGAACCTAACAACGAAGAAATTTACATCCAGAAAGCCAATATTTGTTCCAAAAGAGACCAGCACGAAAAAGCAGTAGAATTGCTTAAAATTGCCCTGCAATACACAGATGATTTTGCTGACGTTTATAACTTAATGGGAATGGAATATCTTTTTATGGATAATCTTGAGATGGCAAAAGACAGTTTCATCAAATGTCTTGAAGAGGACATAGAAGACCAGTCAGCACTTTACAACGTAGTTTACTGTTTTGAATTTTTAGACCAAAATCAGGAAGCTATTGCTTATCTTAATGAATATATCAACAAAAACCCATATAGCGAAATCGCCTGGCATCAGGTTGGACGATTGCATTACGGGATAAAAGAATACGAAAATGCGATTCGTGCTTTCGATTACGCAACGCTCATTGATGAAGAATTTCTGGGAGCATTCATGGAAAAAGCAAAAGCATACGAACGTCTTAAAAAATATGCACAGGCAATAGAAAGCTACAACCGAACCATAGAATTAGATGATGCAACCTCTTATGCCTTATTGAGAATTGGTAAATGCTACGAAAAGCTGGGAAATAATGTCCTTGCATTAAAATATTACAACCAAACAGTTCACGAAGACCCTCTTCTGGACAAAGGATGGATTGCTATTACTGATTTTTATGTGCGCCAGAAAAATTTTCAGAAAGCATTATTTTTTGTCAATAAAGCATTGGCTATAGACAATCAAAATCGTTTATACTGGAAACGTTATGCTACTATAAACAAACAAATGAACTTTTTTGAAGAAGCTGAGTTTGGTTATAGAAAAGCAGTAGAATTTGGAGATTATGCGTTGGATACCTGGTTATTTTGGGTAGATATTCTTCAGTTTTTAGGTGAATTTGAGAGCGCCATACAAACATTACTGCAAGCCTCTGAATATTTTCCGGAAGAAAACGAAATAGAATACCGTTTGGCCGGATTGTATTTTATGATTCAGGACAATACAAAGGCAAAGTTTCATTTAAGCAATGGTTTACGTTTAAACTTTGATAACTACATTTTGATTGAAGATCTTTTCCCTGTTGTCTGGTCAAAAAAAATGGTGAAAAATTATATTGAGAAACATAGAAAAGAATAATGATTGATATTTTAAGAAGACGCTTTGGCTTATTAGGCCGTAATATTAGCTACTCCTTTTCAAAAGGATATTTCACAGAAAAATTTAATGACGAAATTTTCGCAGGGAACAGTTACGAAAATTTTGATATTTCTGAAATTAGTCATTTCACAGGCTTACTTAAAAACAATCCAGACTTAAAAGGCCTGAATGTTACGATTCCATACAAAGAACAGGTCATACCATATCTGGATAAGCTTTCCAAAAAAGCAACTTTGATTGGTGCAGTAAATACTATAAAATTTACAAAAAACGGAAAATTAAAAGGATACAATACTGATTATTATGGCTTCAAAAAATCATTAAAGCCATTACTTGAACCACATCACAAAAAGGCACTCATTCTGGGTACTGGTGGTGCATCAAAAGGAGTAGCATTTGCACTTGATGAACTTGATATCCCATATACTTTTGTTTCAAGAGAAGCGAAAGAGAATATCATTGATTACAATTTAATTAATGCAACAACTTTTGACAATTATCAAATCATAATTAATTGTACTCCTGTTGGAACAAGTCCAAACATTGAGGCTTGCCCCGACCTTCCCTATGAGTTTTTTACAGATAAACATATCGCTTATGATTTGATTTATAATCCTGCTGAAACTCAGTTCTTAAAGAACGCCAAAAAAAGAGGAGCAGTAATAAAAAATGGTCATGACATGCTTATTTTTCAGGCAGAAAAAGCATGGAAAATCTGGAATAAATAAATACAAATTAATATATATGAGCTGTCACAAAATGACAGCTTTTTTTATATATTTTTTTATTCTAATTCTTCCGATACTAAAAAAACTTAGCATCTCAGAACTTTAGCAGCTTTTTTAGTCATTCATCGAAATCAAAAACTCTTCGTTATTTCTCGTCTTTTTGAAACGATCATTAACAAAATCCATAGATTCTACCGGATTCATATCAGACAGGTATTTACGCATAATCCACATTCTTTGCAAAGTTTTCTCGTCTAATAATAAATCGTCGCGACGTGTACTTGATGATGTAAGATCGATGGCAGGGAAAATACGTTTATTTGCAATTTTACGATCCAGTTGAAGCTCCATGTTACCGGTACCTTTAAATTCTTCAAAGATAACCTCATCCATTTTAGAGCCGGTTTCTGTCAATGCTGTTGCGATGATACTCAATGAACCACCGTTTTCAACATTTCTTGCAGCTCCAAAGAAGCGTTTTGGTTTTTGAAGTGCATTGGCGTCAACACCTCCGCTTAATACTTTTCCTGACGCTGGCTGAACAGTATTGTAAGCTCTTGCCAGACGCGTAATTGAATCCAGAAGAATCACAACATCATGTCCGCATTCAACAAGGCGTTTTGCTTTTTCAAGTACAATATTGGCAATTTTCACATGTTCCTGCGGTTCTCTGTCAAAAGTCGAAGCAATAACTTCTCCGCGTACACTTCTTTGCATATCTGTAACCTCTTCAGGACGCTCATCAATCAAAAGAACGATTAGATAAACTTCGGGATGGTTAGCAGCAATAGCATTAGCAATATCTTTTAACAACATGGTTTTACCTGTCTTCGGTTGTGCGACTATCATACCACGCTGCCCTTTTCCAATTGGAGAAAATAAATCGATAATTCGGGTTGATACAGAACTGCCTTTTTCGGCTAATTTAAATTTTTCAGAAGGAAAAACCGGTGTAAGGTGTTCAAAGGAAACCCTGTCGCGAACTACCTGCGGATCGTGACCATTAATTTTAAGAACACGAACCAAAGGAAAGAATTTCTCACCTTCTTTTGGAGGACGTACAACCCCTTTTACAGTATCTCCGGTTTTAAGTCCAAACAACCTGATTTGTGAAGTTGACAAATAAATATCGTCTGGAGAAGCTAAATAATTATAATCTGATGAACGTAAGAATCCGTATCCGTCCGGCATCATTTCAAGAACGCCTTCACTTTCTATAATTCCGTCAAACTCAAAGTCTGAATCCCTAAAATTATTCTTTTTGTTTTTATGATTTGGATTCTGATTTCCGTTATTTCCATTACCATTCCCGTTTTGATTCGGATTTTGATTTTGAGTTTGGTTCTGGTTCGGATTTTGTTTTTTATTCTGATTAGGATTAATCTTTTTTACAGGAGCAGTTTCTTCTTCTTTTTCAGCTATGGGAGTAGCAGGAACATCTGTTTCTGACTCTACAGCTTCTTCAGTACTTTCCTCTTTTACAGTTTCTTTCTCTTTCTGCAAAGCAACCTTTTTCTCGTATGCTGATTTATTAAACTTAACGATTTTTGGTTCTTTTTTATCTAATCCTTTTTCCTCTACTGCTATGTTTTCGACAACTTCCTCTGCTTTTGGCTTTGGCTGGATTTTAGCATTTGGTTTTGAAGCCGGAGTTTTTATCTCCTCACGTGGTTCTTCCACTTTATCAAATTCTAAAACAGGAGCATTTTTAATTGCTACTACCTTTTTTACCGGAGCAATTCTTGCCCTCTTTGGCTTATCCTCTACTATTTCTGCATTTGCAACAACAGGTATCGACTGCTCTGAAGCCGTTTTTTCCTGATGCGCTAAAATCTGACTGATCAAAGTATCTTTTTTGACACCATTAAACTTTATAGTTTTAGCTAATTTAGCTATTTCTTGAAGCTCAGAAAGCTTCATTTCTTTTAATGCAGAAATATCAAACATGAATGTTCTATGAATTTAATTATTTTAAAGGAAAATACTGTAAAAAGAATAGGTAGATAATTATTTTGAATGAACCGCAGTATGAAGTGCTTACGGTAATATGATGCAATAATACGAATAAATTTTTATCATACAATAGTATTTATAAAAAAGAAAATATATTTTTGTAAAACAATTTCATGTTATGATACAACGAATTCAAACAATATATCTGCTACTCACCTTTTTGGTAACCGGAGTTTTACTCTTTTTTGTTCCGCTTTGGACAGTAAACGGAAAAGATTTTTACTTTATGCAGGATCAAGTCTATACCATATTATTAGGCTTGAGTACAATGTTAACTATTATTAGTATTATATCATACAAAAAAAGACAAAATCAGTTTGTCATGGGCAGACTGAACATCATATTAAATTTAATTTTATTAGGATTATTTGTTTACCGTTCACTAAATTTATCTGGAGAAACTGCTAATGTTGTTTCTGAGAAAGGTATTGGGATGTTTCTTCCTATTGTTGCTATCGTGTTATTAGTTTTAGCTAATAAGGCCATCAAAAAGGACGAAGATCTTGTAAAATCTGTTGACCGTTTGAGATAAACCTATAAACTTAGTTTATTGCGCGAAGAGAACCCGAATTGTATGATTCGGGTTTTTTTGTGAAAAACATATTACAATTAATAACAAAAACAGAAAATAAATTTAAGAAACATCATGTTGTAAGTAGATTTTTCATAATTTCGCTTTTGTTATTTCAATTTATTTATGGCACATAAAATAAGAATACACCTAGCAGATGACCATTTAGTACTTATTGATGGATTGATAAATTTATTAAGTACTGTTTCTGAATTCGAGATTGTAGGTTCATCCTCTAATGGTTTGAATATTTTCGATGAAGTAACAACCAACAATGCCCACATTCTGGTACTTGATCTTAGTATGCCTGAGAAAGACGGCATTGAAGTTTTAAAAGAGTTTCAGCAAAAAGGATACCCTTGCAAGGTCATCATCCTGTCCAGCTATGATGATTTAAAAATAATCAGGGAAGTAATGAATTTAGGTGCTAGTGGCTATCTCACTAAAAAATGTGCAGGTGAAAATATAATCGAAGCCATTGAAGTAGTCAATGAAGGACAAGAATATTTTTGCAATTCTGTAAGAGAAAAAATCTTCAATACTTTTACTGAAAACAACCCTAAATTAAATAAAAAGAATATCGTTCCTGAAAATTCAATCTTAACATGTAGGGAATTAGAAATTGTAACCCTAATTTCACTTGAGTATAGCGGAAAAGAAATAAGCGAACAATTATTTATAAGCACCAATACTGTAGAAACCCATCGCAAAAATATTATGAAAAAACTGCAGACAAAAAACACTATTGGACTTGTAAAATATGCTATTAAAAATAATTTGATTAAATCCTAAAACTATCTCCCCGATTCATAAATTACCTATATAAAATTAGTATTTTCCTCTTGAGTATTTTCTGATCTGGACAATATTTATTTTTAAAGAACATTTTTTTAGGAAAAATAACACATTCCGTTATTTATGAATTTGTTTTTAACTTTATAAGCTATATTTTTATCCAATAATTTTTGAATATGTTGGATTTTCGCAATTTTAGAATTCTTTTTTTTATTTCATTTTTTTGTATCGCTGCAGTTGGTCAAAAGAAAGTTTTTACTGACAAGGAATTATTAAAACTTTACAACCAGGCAACCACAAATCTTCACAATGAAGATTATGAAAAATCATTAATACAATCCAGATTACTACTAAATCACTCTCTTTTATCACAGAATTATAATTTAATAGGAAAAGCATACAATACAATTGCAGCTAATTTTGATGGCATCTCAGAACCTGAAAAAGCCCTTTTTTATTACAAAAAAAGCTTAATATATGCTGAAAAAGCAAATGATTTAGAACTTCAGAACTGGCTATACAATAATATTGGTAACATTTATTGTTTTGATAAAAAAAAATACGAAAAAGGAATTTCTTATTATATTAAATCATTATATTTCAGCAGATTAACCAAGGATTCTTCACAATTTTTTTTCACTAAGCTTAATATAGCCTGGGCCTATTTTGATATTGGGCGTTTCTCAGAGGGATATCCTTATCTAAAATATATTAATAAATACAACGATAAATACGGCATGGAAACCACAGCCGCCGTTACCAATATGCTTAATGGCATGTACTATAGTTATACAAAAGATAATCCTAAAGCGGATTACAATTTCAAAAAGGGTATTGAAAATGCCATAAAATACGATGAAAAAACTGATTTATCCTACATCTATCAGGAATATTCAAAATTTTTATCTAAAAATAAAAATTTTGAAGCTGCTTATAAAAACTTAAGCGCTTTTCAGCAATTAAATGACGAAATTAATTTTCAGGATAAGGCAAAAAAAGCAAAAATTGCAGGAATAAATCTCGAAATTGACGAATACAAAAGAGAGATAGACAAAATGGGCATTGAAAGTAAAAAACGGGAAAAATTATTTCACTCTGAAAGTGCCCGCAAAAACAAGATGACAACTATCATCTTATCATTATTCCTTATTAGCCTTATCTTATTTTACTTTTTCTATCAAAACACAAAATTGAAACAAAAAAACAGAATTAAAGACATTCAGAATAAAATAAATCAAAACCTAATCAATGCTACTATTGACGGTCAGGAAAACGAACGGAAAAAGATCGCTTTGTTTTTGCATGATACTATCAGTGCTTCATTATCTTCGGCCGGAATGCATTTGAATGTTTTTTTATCCCAGCACAGTAGTCTGCCTGCTGAGATAACAAAAACAAAATTAATTTTAGACGAAACCCATGATAAGGTCAGAGATCTTTCCCATGATCTTATTCCCACCTTATTGGCACGTTTTGGTTTGTTATATGCTCTGGATGATTTATGTGAAAAATATTCAAATTCCACATTACATTTTGAATACCAAAATTCGATTCCAATCAAAAAAAGATACACTGAAAAATTTGAAACCAGGCTTTATTTTATCATTTCTGAGCTTTTGAACAACGTTATAAAACATAGCGATGCAAGTAAAGCATTAGTTTGCCTGATTGAAAATCATAACGAGATGATTATTGAAATTAAAGATAACGGCAAAGGGTTTGATATAAACAAATTTAATTTTGTGGAAGGATTTGGTCTTCATCAAATAAAGGCTAGAATAAACAACCTGAATGGACAATTTGATGTCAAATCTAAAATTAATGAAGGAACCTCAATTAATATAAGTGTTCCATTAAATAGCTAAAAAACGCTTCAAAAATGAAGCGCCTTTTATTTTTATAATGTTATGAAATCCTTTAAAAAAGATTCTTTTTAAAGGATGTGCCTATCTAGGCATCCGTTTTTCCGCCTTTTCTATCATTTTCTGGTTGATTTTTTTCTTCCTCTTTTGTTTCCTCTTCATCTGCAAAAAAATAGGCAGTTTGTTCTTCACCCGCTAAATCTTGAACTTCTTCTACTTCTAAAAATCTCTTTGTCATAATTGGTTTGTTTTAGTTAATATTTAAATTTTAGTCTCATTTTACAATTTCAAGATATTCCTAATTGAAACTTCATAAGCAACTCAACCTTAACACCTGATATTAATTGCATTACAATAATAATGTATTTTTTTTAATAAGAATAAATTTAATTATTAAATTTGAAACAAAATGTTGTAAAACAAACCACATAAATAATTCTATATTGTAAATGCATCAAATCCGGGTTATTTTTCTATCGCTTATTTTACTAATTTGTTTTAGCAGCAATTTTTATTCTCAAAATAAAATTCTCTCTAAAAATGAAATTGAGAAATTAGTAACAGATGCGACTAAAAACTGGAAAATACATGACTATGAAAAATCATTGACACAATCCAGAACTGCTTTAAAAAACGCTATTGCTATTAATGACAATTATCTAATTGCAAGGTGTTACAATCTAATTGGAGTAAATTTTGATGACTTGCTTATGCTGGATAAAGCATATCCATTTTATATAAAAGCTTTATATTATATTGATAAAACAGAAAATAATATTTTAAAAAGTAAAATCCACAACAATTTAGCTAATATCTGTTTTTTTGAAAAAAAGCAATATAATCAAGGTATATTTCATTATAAAAAAGCTCTTGAATACAGTAATAAAGCATCTGATAAAGCTAAAATATACCTTAGAAAACTTAATATTACCTGGGCCTATTTTGAAGTAGGAAATTTCAAAGAAAGTTTAGGATATTTTAAATATATAAATGAATTTAAACAACATGGAGATGAATCAACACAGGTTGCCTTTAATATGTTAAATGGAATTTATTATGATCATAAAAATGATACCCTAAAAGCAAATTTTTATTTCTCGAAGGCAATTGCATTAGGAAATAACAGTGATGAGAAGTTTGATTTATCGATAGCCCATCAAAAATATGCTGCTTTTTTATTTAAAAACAAGGATTATAAAAAGGCTTATGAAAATATATTAGCATTCAATCGCATTACGAATGAAATTGCTGATTTAGCAAAACAAAAAAAAACAAAACTTGCCGGGGTTAATCTTGAGCTGGACGAATTTAAAAGAGAGGTTGATAAAATTGAGGCTCAATACAAAAAAAAGCAACAAATATTACAAAGAGAACAATCACGGCATAAAAAAGTATTCAGTATAATTGTTGTTTTATTTCTCATTATAACTATTATTTTTTATTTTTTTTATCAAAATACAAAACTGAAACAAAAAAACAGAATAAAAAATATTCAGAATAAAATACACCAAAACATCATTAATGCCAGTATTGACGGACAGGAAAGCGAACGGAAAAGAGTTGCCTTATTTTTGCACGACACCATTAGTGCCTCACTCTCATCTGCAGGTATGCATTTGAATGTGTTTTTATCTCAAAACAGCACTGTTCCTGATGAAATCATAAAAACAAAATTTATTCTGGACGAAACACATGATAAAGTTAGAGATCTTTCACATGATCTCCTTCCTACTTTATTAGTTCGTTTCGGATTATTATATGCCCTTGATGATTTATGCGAAAAATATTCAAATTCTACATTGCATTTTGAATATCAGAATACCATTTCAAGTAAAAAAAGATATGCTGAAAAATTTGAAACCAGACTCTATTTTATTATTTCTGAACTACTGAATAATATTATAAAACATAGCAAGGCCACCAGGGCTGAAGTTTCATTATCAGAAACAGAAAACCATAAACATTTGGTTATCAAAATTACGGATAACGGAAAAGGATTTGATATTAATGATTTTAATTTTGTTGAAGGATTTGGACTTAATCAGATAAAAGCCAGAATAAATAACCTGAATGGACAATTTGATGTGAAATCAAAGATTAACGAGGGGACTTCCATTAAAATAACGGTTCCTCTTGGAGATTGAGTTTCTTAGTCATTAGTCTTTAATTCTTAGTTATTTTTGTTTTGAGTCACTAACTATTTAAACTCTTTTATCTATTTCGATGATTTCTAAATCTTTTATTTTATCTCCTTCAATTACAAAGCGTAACATCGTACGAACCTGATGAAAGCCGCTTTTGCCCGCTGCTCCCGGATTCATATGCAGCAGATTATTTTTTTTATCAAATATCACCTTCAAAATATGTGAATGACCACAAATGAATAATTTTGGGGGATTATTTTGCATTTCTTCTTTAATGGCAGGATTATATTTTCCTGGATATCCTCCTATATGCGTAATCCAAACAGAAACTTCTTCGCAAAGGAAACGATTGTGGAGCGGAAATTCTAATCGAGCCTGAGCATCATCAATATTACCATAAACACAACGCAGTGGTTTTAATTTTTTTATAGTGTCGGTAACATTCAAATCTCCAATATCTCCTGCATGCCATACTTCATCAGCCTGCGCAACATATTTTAGAATTGTGTCATCAATATGACTGTGCGTATCTGAAAGCAGGAGGATTTTTTTCATTCTAAATTTTAATGTTATTTTAGTAAAGATTTAAAGAACCAAAGATACAAAGGTTTTTTCTGTAGAGACGCACAGCAGTGCATCTGTCTTCAGGTTTTCGAATTCTTTTTAATTATAAAAAAACCGACCTTCGATGAACATGCCCCAAAAAGTTAGACACTATTTGGGGCATTTTTTATGAACAGAAAAGTAAAATTCAATTATGCATTTAAGTTAGAATGTGTAGAATTAGTTTTAAAGAAACATTATTCGAACGTGTATGTTTCAAGATTGAAGGGTTTGGACGAGTCCAATATCCGTAAATGGGTAGCTTTTTATAAAGCATACGGCAAAGACGGCTTATTACCTAGAAGGAATCATAATTATACGGTTGATTTTAAGTTAAAGGTTCTAAAAGCCATTAAAAAAGAATCACTTTCCTTACGCGAGACCTCGGTGAAGTTTAATATTGCCGATGCAGCTATTCTGTTAAAATAGCAAAAAGATTTTGCTAACTTTGGAGTTGAAGCATTACAACCAAAACCCAAAGGCAGGCCCAAATCTATGAGCAATTTCAAACGTAAAAAACGCAAATCAGACAAGCCATTATCCAGGGAAGAAGAACTTCTCTTGGAAATTGAAGCCTTGCGCTGTGAGAACGATTTGCTAAAAAAGCTACAAGCCTTAATTCAAGCCGAAGAAGCAGCCAAAAAGCGCAAGCCATAATGGAATTAAGGCATTTATATGATTTAGATTTACTTTTGAATCGTACTAATATGGCACGTAGCAGTTTTTACTACTATGAAAAACAAAGCAAATCTGTGGATAAGTATCAAATTATAAAAGAATTTATAAAATCCATTTATCACAAGCACAAAGGTCGTTATGGCTATAGAAGAATTACCGACGAATTAAACAATAAAGGGATAACTATCAATCATAAAACAGTTTTCAGATTGATGAAGCTATTAGGGCTAAAAAGCATTATTAGAATAAAAAAATATAAATCATATAAAGGGGAACAGGGCAAAATCGCACCTAATATTTTGGAACGCAATTTTAAATCAGAAGCTCCAAATAAAAAATGGGCAACCGACATAACCGAGTTTAATGTATCAGGGAAAAAACTATATTTATCGCCTATTATAGACTTATTCAACCAAGAAATTATCAGTTATGAGCTAGCGGAACGACCCGTATTTAGTCAAGTGGTCGTGATGTTAAAAAAAGCATTTAAGAAAATACCAAACAATACTAATTTGACCTTACATTCTGATCAAGGCTGGCAATACCAAATGAAACAATACCAGCATTTATTGAAAAAAAAGGAATCGTACAGAGTATGTCCAGAAAAGGGAATTGTCTGGATAATGCGATTATAGAAAACTTCTTCGGGATATTAAAATCCGAATTGTTTTACCTTAAAAAGTACAGTTCTATAAGTCAATTAAAACAAGATATCGAAAATTATATTATCTATTACAATAGAGAAAGAATCAAGTCAAATTTAAACAAAATGAGCCCGATACAATATCGAGCTCATCATTATCAAAATTAATTATAAATTTGTCTAAACTTTTAGGTGCAGTCTACGAAAGCAGGTCGGTTTTTATAACTCTTAGGTTAGACGCACTGCTGTGCGTCTCTACGTATGACTTTGCGCCTCAACGTTGTAACCAAAAACAAATTATTGTTTTTTAGGATTTTGGATTTTAACTTCTTTCAAATCTTTTGTGTCTTTGGTATCCATCATCTCCATTAGTTTTAATCCTAACAAACCGCTGATCGAACCATCAGATCCTCCGTTACCGGAAATTAAAACATCAGGAATCACTTTGATATTTCCTTTTCCAATCTCTTCGGTTACTTTATAACGGGTAAAATTGTCTCCACCCATCGCACTAACCTGAAGCTGATAGGCTTCTGCGGTAGATTTACCAATCGCCATGATTTTTTCGGCTTCAGCCAAACCTGTTTTTGAGATTCGCTCTGCCTCAGCACTGGCATTCAGTTTTGTGGCTTCTGCCTGTGCTCCTGCTCTGGCCTTTGTCGCTTCGGCTTCGGCATTTGCACGCATTTTGGTAGCTTCAGCCTCGGCATTTACATTTAGTTTTAAACTGGTTGCATCCCCTTCTGCTTTTTTTACGGTTGCATCAGCAGTACGCTGTGCAATTTCAACACTTTGCGATGCGCGTACAATCTCCTTCTGCATATCTGCAATAGCGGTTTCTTTCTCCATACCCTGACGTTGCTCCTGCGCCATCTTTTGCGTCTGATATGTTTTTTGCTCTTCTTCAGCCAGTTTTCTGTCTGTTAGCGTTTTCATCAGCGAATCTGGCGGAACAATATCTCCAATCAAAGTATCAACTGCATTTACATTATATTCGTCAAGTACTAATTTAATATGATTTTTAGCCGATTCCTGACGTTCTTTTCTAGTTGTCAAAAACGAAATCACATCACTGTCCTGTGCCGAGTTTCTAAAATAGTTACCAATTGTTGGCTCTAAAACCTGAGAAACAAGATTGTTCATGCTTCCGAAACGTGCAATTACTTTTGGTGCTTCTGCTGCCGGTACGTGAATAATCTGTGCCACGTCTAAATTAAATGGGAAACCATCTTTTGAACGAACCGTAATAGTAGAAAGATTTTTATCCAAATCATGCGATTCACTTCTGGCATTTGCCCAGTTCAATACTAAATTCGTTGTGGGAACGGGTTCCAATTTTGTGGTATACTTATTTAAAGCGTATTTTCCTGGACCAAATGGCTCCATCCATACACCACGCTGTCCTTTAGAAACAATATTTCCGTGTTTGAAAGTATCTCCCGTCACATCTTGGCCGTCTTCTCCAATATAAGAAATAACAACCCCAACATATCCAATGGGCACATCAGTCATTGGGTTTTGCTCTATCAAAATTCCCCATGTATTAATGTAGTACGATCCGGCCAACATAACCTGAGGCTGCAAACCACGATTTCCACCGTGCTCCAAAAACTTGTCAAAATCCTGAAAATTGTTATGATCATTTACAAACTTACCAGCAATTTGTCCCTGTGGAATTGGTTCTCCATCAAGAGCTGTTACAATACCAATCATATTTTCGTAAATCTTGATCTGATCGGCCATTACAATTTCAAATAAGAATGTATTAATACGATACGATCCTGTGGTAATAAAAGCAGTCTGACGCCCTTTTTGCCCTCCATTATTTAAGAAAGCTGTGGCATCCTGAAAGTTATCGCTTTCTACTCGTCTGGCAAGAATTCGCCCGGTTGGAATTTCTTTTCCGTCCTTGCTTAAAACCAGTCCGATTTTACCTTCCGGTATTATTGTAAATCCGGTCATATCGATTGAATATTGCCAGATCCACATTCCCCAGTACAAACCCGGAGCTAATGTCTGCGCCTGATAACCTGCTTCACCTTTTGTAGCAATAATACGACCATCTGGTAATGACTTGTCTGCGCCAAACAAAACGAATTTTTTTGTTACTAAACCAATTCTATCCTCGGGAACCATTACCATTCCGAAGAAAACACGCAAAATAAATTTGTAGAACACAATGGAGAATAAGATTAAAATTATCCACCAGTAAGAAGTAATTTCATTCATAATTTTTGATATTTAGACTACAAACATAACAGAAATATTTCCTGTTAAAATTCAATAGCTATAAAATTTAACTTTTGGCTTCTTGAAACCAAAAACGTTAAAAAAATACTGATTTTATATCGTTGGAATTTGAGTTTTAGTACACGATTTTTACCAGAGTAAACTATGATTTGTATTTTGGTTTTTAACGTTTTTAAGAACAATTTTGAGGTTCTAAGCTGGTAAGATCCTAGAAGTTTCGTTTGTAAATTACATTGTTGTGTTTTAATCCAGGAACCAATTTATAAACCTATATATAAAGACGCACTGCTGTACATCTCTACGGAAAAACTTTGTACCTTTGCAACTTTGTCACTTTGAACCTTTACTTTGAGATATTTTATTCACTTTGCTTATAACGGAACACATTATCATGGCTGGCAATTTCAGCCGAATGCATCGTCAATTCAGGAGACTTTAAATAAATCACTTTCTGTTTTGCTGAATTCTACGATAAATGTAATGGGTGCCGGAAGAACAGACACTGGTGTTCATGCTTCTGAAATGTACGGGCATTTTGATTTTGAAAGCCCTATTGATGTTCCGGTTTTGGTACATAAACTCAATTCGTTTTTACCAAAGGATATTGCTGTTTTTGACATTATCCATGTTCATGATGACGCACATTGCCGGTTTGATGCCACTAAAAGAACGTATGAATATCATATCAATACGGTTAAAAATCCGTTTTTGGAAGGTTTGAGCTGGTATATGAATCAAAAATTAGATATTGATTTAATGAATGAAGCAGCAAAGATTTTATTGAAACATACCGATTTTCAATGTTTTTCTAAAGTAAATACAGATGTCACTACATTTGATTGCACGATTTTTGAGGCGTACTGGAAAAAAGAAAACAGCAAACTGATTTTTACTATTTCGGCAAACCGTTTTTTGAGAAATATGGTTCGGGCCATTGTCGGTACTTTGGTAAATATTGGTCTGCACAAAATTTCGCTGGAAGATTTTGAAAACATTATTGCCAGTAAAAGCAGAGAAAAAGCGGGATTTTCGGTTCCGGCACATGGTTTATATTTAACCGAAATTAAATACGATTACATTATAAAATAGCCCTGATTGCAATGGAAATCCTTTTTTGTTTTTTCTTTAAAAACAAAAAAGATTGAAGTGAAAAGCAGGAAGAAGCTCCTAAAAATAAATGAAAGCAAAAGCATTTGACACCGGATTATTCAAACGAATCCTAAAATATACCAAACCTTATAAATGGCGCTATTATGGCGTTATTCTTTTTGCAGTGTCATTATCGATATTTGCTGCACTTCGCCCGTATTTACTGAAACAAACTGTTGACGGCTACATTAAAACACATGATAAATACGGCTTGTTGATGTACATTATCCTGATGGGAATTGTGTTGCTTATGGAAGTATTCTCTCAGTTTTATTTTGTTTTTTGGGCAAACTGGCTGGGTCAGGATATTGTGAAAGATATTCGGAATAAGCTTTTCAGGCACATTTTAAGTTTCAGAATGAAGTATTTTGATTTGGTTCCGGTTGGCCAGCTGGTGACCCGGTCTGTTTCGGATATTGAATCGATTGCGCGTATTTTCAGTCAGGGGTTGTTTATGATCATAAGTGACTTGATGAAAATGCTGGTGGTTTTGATTTTTATGTTTTATATGAACTGGAAACTAACCTGGATTGTGGTAGTTGCGATGCCGGTTCTGGTTTACATTACGAGGATTTTCCAACGTAAAATGCAGGTTGCTTTTGAGGAAGTCCGTACACAGATTGCCAATATGAATTCCTTTGTTCAGGAACGTGTAACGGGAATGAAAATCGTGCAGCTTTTTAACCGTGAGAAAATCGAAGCAGAAAACTTTAAAAATATTAACGACAAACATCGTGTCGCTTGGATTAAAACGATTTTATACAACTCGATCTTTTTTCCGATTGCCGATATTATTTCGTCTATCACTTTAGGACTGGTTGTTGTTTTTGGCGGATTTAAAATTCTGAACGGAGATAACTTTACAACTTTCGGGGATTTATTTTCGTATACTATGTTTATTGGAATGCTGTTTAATCCGCTTCGTCAGATTGCCGATAAGTTTAATGAGATGCAATTAGGAATGATTTCTGCCAATCGTGTTTTTGATATTATTGACACCCAGGATCACATTCAGGACACGGGAACCCTTGAGGCACCCGTTTTTCAGGGAAGCATAGAATTTAAGGACGTTCGTTTTAGTTATATTCCGGAAGAAGAAGTTATAAAAGGCATAAATCTGTCTGTCGCTTCTGGTCAGACGATTGCAATTGTTGGATCAACAGGAGCCGGAAAATCGACCATTATTAATTTACTGAACCGTTTTTACGAAATCAACAGCGGAAGTATTTTTATAGACGGACACAATATAGAAAATTATACCCTGGCTTCGTTGCGAAAACAAATTGCGGTGGTTCTACAGGATGTGTTTTTGTTTGCCGATACTATTTATAATAATATCACACTTCATAATCCTGAAATAAAACGCGAACAGGTTATTGAGGCTGCCAAAAAAATTGGCGTGCACGATTTTATCATGAACCTGCCAGATAATTATGATTTTGATGTTAAGGAGCGTGGTGTTATGCTTTCTTCTGGTCAGCGGCAATTGATTGCTTTTTTACGTTCGTATGTGAGTAATCCTAGTATTTTGATTTTGGATGAAGCAACTTCTTCTATCGATACTTATTCAGAAGAATTGATTCAGCGTGCTACAGAAACCATCACCAAAGGCAGAACATCAATTGTTATTGCCCACCGTCTGGCAACTATTGTTAATGCTGATAAAATTGTGGTGATGGACAAAGGTTTGATTGTAGAACAAGGAAACCATCATGAATTACTCAATAAAACCGATGGTTATTACAAAAACCTGTACGACTCGCAATTTTCGGTTGCTAATTAAAACACTCCTATTTATATATACTTCTTTTGAAATTTAGATTAAAAAAAATAACTTCCAGGCGGGCATTTTTTATATATGTTGCCTTCATAATTTTAGTTACCGTTTCTTCTGTTTACATTTTTAGTAATTTAATTACTGATCTTACTGAAAAAGAAAAAGAGATTCTGGCAGAGCAAGACTTTTTCAAAAGACAGGAATTCTTGTCGCAGGAGTTTTCAAAACTGCTGGAACAGGAAAACCGAATAAAACATGTTCTAAAAATTAGCAATCCCGATAATTTGTCTACGAATTTAAAGGTTTTGTCTTCGCTACAAACAATGAATTCTCTGATCGTAAATAACTGGTTTCAGATTAACGATGAAAAAATTCAGTTTGAAACTGATTCTACTGCTAACCAGGCAGAAATTAATGATACTGAAAATTTTGTTCTTCAACATAAAAATGCAGACCATGTAAGTACAATTGTTCCGTTTAGAAAGGAATGGATCTGGCGGGTTTACTTTAAACTAATTTCTAAAAATCATACTACTGTTCGTTTTGGTTACGACATTAGCCTAAAAAAATTCCGCGATTATTTATCTATTGCTGATAAAACAAGGAATAATTATGCTTTTATTTTTGATCAAAACGGCAAATGCTTATATCATCCTGATTCCACTTTTATAGGCAAAAATATTTACGAAGTTTCTTCTATCCGGCCTCTTGATACTGTTTACAGCAAAAACCAGGATTATGTAAAAAAAGTTACCATGTCTGAGTATTTAAAACTAGATGTGATTCGGTTTACAAAGAGGCTAGATGTTAAAGGTTCTCACTGGTTTATATGTGTCAATTTTCCAAAAATATTTATTAATGAAAACGCTGATCGAATCAGAAAATATTCAACCTGGATTTATTCGATCACAACTGTAATGCTTCTCTTGATTTTCTATTTATTCTCTTATGCAAACAGACGTGCATACAGAGAAAAAGGAATCGCCATTAAAGAAAAAAACAGACTGCTTGTTGAGAACGAAAAAATTGTAAAAGAAAAAGCCCTTATCCAGCTTCAGCAATTAAAGGAGCAGATTAATCCGCATTTTTTATTTAATTCACTCAATTCTCTTTATATGCTGGTTGGAACCGATGTAAAAACAGCACAGAAATTTACATTGAACTTATCCCGTATTTATCGTTATCTGATCGATCCTCCAAAAAAGAATATAGTTCCGTTGAAGGACGAATTGCTATTTATTGAAAAATATATCTTTTTACAGCAAACCCGCTTTAAGGAAGAATTATTTTTTTCTATCAAAATAGAAGACGAAACGGCACTGGAAAAATTTATTCCGTATCTGGCATTTCAGGTTGTGGTCGAAAATGCTATCAAGCACAATATGGCAACACAGGAAAATCCTTTAACCACTCAAATTATAATCCAGAAAGATCAGGTAATTATTAGTAACAATCTCCAAAAAAAGACACACAGCGAACCTGGTGCCAATTTTGGCTTAAAATACTTATCGAGTATTTATACTTTTTATTCCAGAACCAATTTTGAAACTTCAGAAAAAGACGGCAATTTTGTATGCATTCTGCCATTAATATCCATTCACTCCCAAAAATAAGCCACTCACTCCCTTTCCTTTTTTATTTGAGCACGAAAGAAATATTTTCGCGCTAAAATTAACCTAAAATTAACAACAAATGAAGGAAAAGGCATTCCTGCATCATATAAGATTATTCTGTTTATTAATTTTATTATTGTTCATTCCTGTGACGGTTGTTTCACAAAAGAAAAAGAAAAAAGACGCAGAAACGGAACTCATAAAAAAAGATTCTGCTGACTCCAAAAAAGGAAAAAAATACACTGACCTTATAAAAAAAGGTACAATTAAAAAAGGACTATTCAATATCATTCAGGTTAAAACCGATGTCTATTTTGAAATTCAGGATAGTTTATTTAAAAGAGAATTTCTGGTTGTAAACAAATTATCTCAGGTTCCTTTTCAAATCAACGAATCAGGATTAAACAAAGGAATGAATTACGAAAACAAAGTCATTTCCTTTTATAAAGATACTATTGCAAAAAAAGTTTGGGTTAAATCGTATATCCCTAAAGTTTCTTCTCCTAAAGAAGATGCCATCACAGCATCTGTAATTGATAATTTCTCTGAATCTATAATTGAAGTTTTTGACATTGAAACCAAAAACAACGATTCGAGTGCAGTCATTATTAAAGTAAACAAGGTTTTTGACGGAAAACAAAAAAGTTTCAATGATGTTTTTACCAACATTGGCCTTGGCGGTTCTGCAAAATCTGAGTTATCCTATATCGAAGGATTAAAATCTTTCCCTAAAAACATTGTTGTAAAATCACAGCTTTCAACTACATTCAGCGACATCGGCGGACCATCATTACCGCTTACCCTGGGTGTTACTAGTAATATTATTTTATTGGATAAAACTCCAATGAAACCCCGTTTTTCTGATAAAAGAATAGGTTATTTTACTGAAAAGCATTGGTATTTTTCCGATGCACAGCAGGCAATGCTTGAAAAAGAATTGATTACACGCTGGCGTTTAGAACCTAAAAAAGAAGATGAAGAACGTTATTTGAAAGGTGAATTAGTAGAGCCGAAAAAACCAATCGTTTACTATATCGATCCGTCTACTCCAAAACAATGGAGACAATACATTATTGATGGAGTTCACGATTGGCAGGCCGCTTTTGAAAGAGCTGGTTTTAAAAATGCTATCACAGCAAAAGAACCTACTGAGCAAGATTTAGATTTTGACGTTGATGATGTACGTTATTCGGTTATTACGTATGCTGCATCTCCAAAAGCGAATGCCATGGGCCCATCAGTGGTTGACCCAAGAAGCGGTGAAATTATCGAGGCCGATATTATATGGTGGCACAATGTTATGACTTCGCTTCATAGCTGGATGCGTATTCAGACTGGGGCAATCGACCCGAAAGCAAGAGGAAACAAATTTAGTGATGAGCACATGGGAGAAGCAATTCGTTTTGTATCGTCTCACGAGGTAGGGCACACATTTGGTTTAAAACACAATATGGGTGCTTCTTTCGCTTATGATGTTGAATCTTTACGCTCTAAAGAATTTACTGCAAAAATGGGCGGTACTGCTCCTTCTATCATGGACTATGCCCGATACAATTATGTAGCTCAACCGGAAGATAACGTAACTGTAATTACCCCAAAAATTGGTGAGTATGACAAATATGCAATCGAATGGGGTTACAGATGGTACAGTCCAAACGAAAATGAAACGGCAAGACTAAACGAAGCTATTACAAAACATCAAAACGACCCGATTTATTTTTACGGTGAACAACAAGGCGCTACAATTGATCCTCGTTCACAGTCTGAAGATTTAGGAAACGATGCTGTAAAAGCAAGCGAATACGGTTTGAAAAACTTAAAACGTGTTGTAGATAATATCTTAAAATGGACATACGATAAAGATCAGTCTTACTACGAAACCGGTAAACTGTATATTGAAGCTATCGGACAATGGCAAACGTACAATGGTCATGTATTGACCAATATTGGCGGTGTTTACTTAAACACAACTGTTCATGGCGATAACAAACAAAGCTATGTCCCGGTTCCTGCAGCCATGCAGAAAAGAGCAGCAGATTATTTAGCTAAAAATGTACTTACGATTCCGCAGTGGTTGTTTTTCAATGACATTACAGACAAAACAAATCCGCTGAAAGATTCCCCTTTTGGACCTTATGAGTACACGCCATACACACTGTCAAGAGGATTGCAATATGATGTTATGTATAGTTTATTCAGTGATGATCGTTTGCTTCGAATGACAGAAAATGAATTATATCAGCGAAATAAAACCGATGAGAAAGTTTTTACCGTAAATGAGTTGTTTAAAAAAATGCACCAGAATGTATTTGCAGGAACTATCCAAAACAAATCACTTACTATTCTGGAGCGTATGACACAGAAGAATTATATAGATGTATTAATTGTTTCGACAAACAAAATATTTGAAAAAACCGATGTGAAGAAAGCAATTAAAATACAAGAAACATTGCAAATGCCTCATTTATGTTCTTTAGACGATGCACATATGGCGAGAAACATTAATAATTCTTTCTTAAAAAGAGTTACAGAAGTAAGTTCAGATAAAAAAGGAGAATTAACAAAAGTACTTCAGTTAGTAAAACTGAAAAAAAGTACCGGAGACCAATCGACCCAAAACCACTACCGCGATTTGATACAACGAATCGAAAGAGCCCTGAATAATACAACCTTTTAATACAAACCCAATTCCAAAAACATGAAAAAAATTTTACATGCCTTACTGCTGTTCCTGGCCATCGCAGGATACTCGCAGGAAACCCGAACAATTACGGGAATAATACAGGACGAAAGTGATAAATCCCCTATTCCGGGAGCATCAATTTTTGTCGAAAACAATTCGATTTCCAATAAAACTTCAATGGCGGGAATTATCGAGAGTTCAACTATCGGAACTACTACCGATTTTGATGGTAAATTTCAATTAAAAATAGCCAAAAATGTAACTTCCCTGAGAGTTACTTTTATGGGATATGTTTCTTATACCTTAGAGCTTTCTGCACAGAGAGATTATACTATTAACCTGAAATCTGAAACTGCAAAACTTCAGGAGGTTGTAGTAACAGGTTACCAAAAAATTGAGAAAAGAAAACTTACTGCTGCGGTTACCAAAATCGACATGGCTGCAATTCAGCAAACAGGGGTTTCCAGTATTGACCAGTTATTAGTGGGACAAATTGCCGGAGTTGCTGTAAGTACACCATCAGGAGCTCCTGGAGCACCAGCAAAAATCAGAATCAGGGGTACTGCTTCTCTTAACGGCACACAAGATCCGTTATGGGTACTTGATGGTTTGCCTTTAGAAGGAAATGAAGTTCCTAAAAACTTTGATAAAGATAATATAGACGTATTAAGCAACTATTCTATTTCTGGCTTAAATCCCGATGATATTAAAGATATTACGATTTTAAAAGATGCTGCTGCAACTGCTATTTACGGAGCACGTGCTGCAAATGGAGTAATCGTTGTGACCACTAAAAAAGGTAGAGCAGGTAAAATGGTAGTAAGTTTTAATACCAATACCTTTATCACACAAAGACCTGATTTCTCTAAATTAAATTTGATGAATTCTTCTGAAAAAATTGATTTGGAACTTGACATGGCAAGCCGTGCGGATTTAACATACAGGGATACCGGTGGAGATATTTCCCGCATCTTAAACGGATCTAACGAATTAGCTGCCTTCAGATCTGGAGGATTCTCTTCTTTAAGCCCGGCAACTCAGCAATCTATAAATGATTTAAGAAATAACAATACAAACTGGGGTAACCTATTATATCAAACCGCAGTGAATACACAGCATGGTTTAAGTTTATCCGGAGGTGGGGAAAAATCAGACTACTATTTTTCTGTAGGATACTATGATGAAAAAGGAACTACAGTTGGAACTGGTTTCAAGCGTTACAACCTAACCTTAAAAAACAACTTTGAATTAACAGACAAATTTAAAGTTGGTGTTGGGATTTTTGGCTCAGAAAACAAAACAACATCCTATTTAACAGATACAGATTTATTTACAAACCCTGCCAATTACTCAAGAAACGTAAACCCATATTTAACTCCATATAATGCTGATGGCAGTTATAAATATGATCAGGATATTGCGGGATACTCTGACCGTTATGTTCCTTTTAACATTCTGGAAGAAAGACAAAACACGTCTTATGATTTAAAATCAAGAGCTGTAAAAGCTTTATTTGATGCAGAATATAAAATAACAGACGCTCTAAAAGTTACTTCACAGTTAGGTTTACAATTAGACAATTCTTCAAGCGAAAAATTTGCTGATAAAGACACGTATTACACCAGAAAACAAAAGGAAGGATCTCGTTACTTTAATAACGGAACCTACAAATATTTCCTTCCTGAAGGCGGTATTATTCAAAATTCCAACACAGACTTCTTCCAGTATAACCTGAAAACAATGGTTAACTACAAGAAAACTTTAGCAGAGAAACATGAAATTGAAGCAATGGTGGGTAATGAATTAAGAAGAAGCTACACAACATTTGTAGCAACTAAAGGTTTTGGTTTTGATAAAAATAATTTGACTACGCAGCAAATTGTATTCCCTAATACAGATTTTTCTAACTATGAAATTTATAAAACCTATGTAAAAAATGAAAATGAGAATGCATTTGCTTCATTTTTTGCAACAGCGGCTTATACTTATAACAGAAAGTACAGTATATTTGGTAGTGTGAGATATGATGGTTCTGATTTATTTGGTGTAGATCCAAAATATAAATATTTACCACTTTGGTCAACATCTGCTTCATGGACAGTTTCTGAAGAAGATTTCTTAAAAGAAAATTTAACCCTTTCAAACCTTAGACTTCGTGCTTCTTATGGTTTACAAGGTAACATTGACAAGGGCACTTCTCCTTATGTAATGGGTAGAAATAATAGTGCAGTAATTCTACCGGGACAAACAGAGCCTGTAATTGTGATAGACAGTCCGCCTAATGACAAATTACGCTGGGAAAAAACTGAAAACGTTAACCTTGGTGCTGACATAGGCCTTTTCAATAATCGTATCAGCATTGTAACTGATTTATACGGAAGAAAAAGTTCTGACTTAATAGGATTAAGAGCACTTCCTTTAGAAAATGGTTTTGAATATAGCAACTTAAACTGGGCACAAGTAAGTAATAAAGGTTACGAGATTACTTTGTCGACTAAAAACATTGATCGTCCAAACTTTAAATGGAATACAAGCATTAACTTTTCTCACAACAAAAGTAATGTTGACCGTATAGAAGTTCGTGACACCGATTACCTGCCAAGCAGAGAAGGTCTTCCGGTAAATGCGGTATTCGGATTTAAAACAAACGGTATTGACGAGAATGGATATCCTTTATTCGTAAACAAAAATGGAGAAACAGTAAATACACAGACATTTTTTGGATTATTCGATCCTTTTGCTGACTTTTTCCCGGGAGAACTTACGCAATCAAGATTAACGGCCAGCGAATTTAGAGATTTGTTTACTTATCTAGGAGACAGAGATCCAAAATTTACAGGTGGTATTACTAACACATTTAAAGTAAGCAATTTTGACTTGACCATAGCTGCTTCTTTCAACATTAAGCAGACTGTTACAAAAACACCTCCATACAACGGAACACTCGTAGACAGAGGACAAAATTACAGCAGAGATATCTTAGACGCATGGTCTCCAACCAATACATCATCTAATTTACCTGGAATTACAAGTAAAGATTCCGGAACTGGTGATTCTTACATGGCCTATTTGTGGTATTCAGGACAAAATCAAATAACAACTTACAATTATTTAGATACATGGACAAGTGAAATGAGTTATATGAGATTGAGTAGTATGCGTTTAGGATATACTTTCCCTAAAACAATTACAGATTATCTTAATATTCAAAGCATCAGATTTAATGTTGAGGCAAGAAACTTATTCGTAATTAGTTCTGACTATAAAGGTTATTTTGACCCGGAAACTTTCGGAAACATCTATGCTCAACCAGTTCCTAAGTCATTTACTTTAGGATGTAATGTAACTTTCTAATAAAATTAAAGATGAAAAAAATCTCAAAATATATACTACTTTTTGTTGCTGCGATGGCTGTAACAAGCTGCGATGATTATCTGGACATCCAACCGGTAGGGCGTGTTATTCCGGAAACGTTAGATCAATATCGTGCGGTTTTAACCAAAGGATACCACACTTACCCTCAACACAAATCTTTAACAGCAGTTCGTACAGATGAATTGGCTTTAAATGAATTTAGTGACGATATAATTTATTACCGCGATATTTATATCTGGAAGGATGCTAATCCTGACCGTATCACGACCACTTTTCATTATCAGGATCTTTACACGGTAATTTTTTATACAAATGTTATTATCAATGAAGCTTCTAAAAAATTGGAAGTATCAGAAGAAAGAAACCAACTAATTGGAGAAGCTTATGCTTTAAGAGCAATGGCTTACTTTGATTTGGTTAACCTTTTCGGAAAACATTACAATGCAGCAACAGCTGCTACAGATAAGGGGATACCATTAGCATTAGAGATTGATTTAGAGCAGGCTTTCGTTCCTCAAAGTGTTGAAGTAATTTACAATCAAATTATTTCAGATACCAACAAAGCTGAAGAACTGATCAATTTAAATACGCAGCCAACTGGTAAAAATTATCGTTTTTCGAAAGCAGCTTTATACGCTTTTGAAAGCCGCATTTACTTATATCAGCAGCAATGGCAAAAATCGTTTGACGCTGCAGAAAAAGCTTTAGCAATCAATAATGCATTAATTGACTTAAAAGCCACTCCTGCTTTGGCAACAAAATACACTTCTGTTGAGTCTGTCTTAGCCCTTGAGGATGGATTAATCAACAATCTAAAAGGTACTGTATATGCATCAGCGGATTTAATAGCATCATACAATAAAACAACTGATTTACGTTTTCCTCTTTACTTTTTAGCAAGCGGAAGCCGTTACAGAATTCAAAAAGGGGGCAACGATGACCAAAGATGCTCTTTCAGAACTTCAGAATTATATCTTACGAAAGCTGAAACTTCATTAAAGCTGAATAATATTGCTGATGCTAAAGCGACTGTTTTAAGTTTCATCAAAAACAGATACACAGCAGCTGCCTACACGCAGCTTGAAAGTGATGTTAATGCTATGAATACTGTAAATTTAACAAACTTCATTTTAGAAGAAAGGCACCGTGAGTTTGCTGTTGAAGGACAGCGCTGGTTTGATTTGAGAAGAACTTCCCAAAAACAAATTGTCCACACATTTAATGGAGATGATTACACATTGATCCAAAACGATCCGCGCTATACCATTCCTTACCCGGCAAACGCGAGATTAAACAATCCCAATCTATAATTACCTATTATTGTTTTTTGCAAAAGGGCTCAGTTTTAAACTGGGCCTTTTTTGTTAATTTAAAATAAATAAAAATATTTCGACTTTAAATAATTATAAACCTTAACTAAATATATTTGCAAAAAATTTAAAAGCAGCTTCTCAGGATTGCAGCTTCAGTAACTTTACTTTCAAAAGAATGAAAATTGCCATTGTTGAAGATGAACATCTTGCTTCAAGTTATTTACAATCCATTTTAGAGCAGCAGGATGTTTTACCAATAACTCAGGCTACCGTTTTAAAATCTGTAAAAGAAGCTGTTGCATTTTTTAACGAAAACAATGTCGACCTGGCTTTTATGGACATTCATCTCGGTGACGGAAAAAGCCTTGAAATTTTCGAGAAAGCCACGGTTTCCTGTCCGGTTATTTTTATTACCGCATACGATTCATATGCTATTTCAGTTTTTAAGCATTTTACGATTGATTATCTTTTAAAACCTTTTGAAGAGCAGGAACTCTTAGAAGCCTTAATCAAATTCCAAAAAATCAAAGATAGCTTCAATACCGATGCAACCCTGCAGTCCCTTGTGGCAATAGAAAGTCCTGAAACATCTAAGATACAACGTCATTTTCTGGTGAATTACGGTTATAAACTGATTTCGATAAATGAAACAGAAATCACTTATTTTGCCGCCTCCGGAAAGCATTTGTTTATTTATACTAAATCGGGAAATAGTTATTTATACGATAATACACTTACAGATATAATTCACGCTCTCGATCCTTTTTTATTCTTTAAAGTAAACCGGAAATATATCGTAAGCAGAAAAATTATCAAGGAAGTTGTAAAACATTCCAATCAGAAAATCGAATTGATTCTTACCGTTCCCGCTATAGAAAACGATCCTATTATAATTAGTAAAAAAGAAATAAATAATTTTAAAAACTGGCTCGACCAATAAAATCAGGCATTTAATTTCTAAAATACATACCGAAATATCTCTAAAAAACCATTTAATTATGTTAATTCCTGTATTTAACTCACAAATACAGCCCCGTATTCTTTGTAAAAGTTAAAAAAGCGTTATAAGAATCATAAATTTCACACTTCATATTCAGGCAAATAGCTTTTTTTTCTTTGAAATTGTATCTTTGAGATAATAGAATTAAATGCAAAAGAATATGCCACAGATTAGATTTTATCCAAATGAAGAATTCAAAGAAATAGATATTAATGAGTCCTTACAATTTAGATATGCCATTTCAAACAAAGGAAGATTAGTTAGCTTTACAGATGAGATACAAAACGGACGTCTTTTAAAAGGCGGACTGAGCGACGGATATCCCACGTTTCGTTTCAAAATCAGACAAGATGATAAAATTGTCAATAAATACCTTTTTCTCTACAAATTAGTTGCCCACTATTTTCTTCCGAAACAATCTGAAGAACAAACCTATGTCCTTCATCTGGATTATGTACGAAACAACGATGATGTGAACAACCTGCGTTGGGCTACGAGAGAAGAAATGATAGCGCACAGCCGTAAAAGCCCGCACGTTATTCAGGCCAAAAAAAACCTCATTGAACACAATATAAAATCAGACGGCAGAAAACTGACTACTACCAAAGTAATGCTGATCAAAAAAATATTAGCACGTCCGGAGCAAAAAACAAGACTTAAAATGATCGCCAAACAATTTGGCGTAAGCGAAATGCAGATCAGACGCATTGCCAGCGGGGAAAACTGGGGACATGTGAAAATTTAATGATCAATTGTTAATGGTAAATTATTAATGATACCGCACTAAACAAAGTCTAAGAGCTGTAAAGTTCCTAGGCTTTATTTTTTTTGGAAGCACTTCGTTTTTCAGATTTATTTTCAAAATTTCAATTTATAGTTCATAATTCACAATTTACAATTCACAATTCCCTTATTTTCTGTGAAAAGATTAAAATTTCCAATGGTAAAAACAATTTTACAAGTGTTTTTTAAAATAAATCCTTAAATTCGCAGGCACAAATAATCGTGAATTATTGGAATTGAGTTTCGAAAAAAATAACCCTTAATTTCAATAGTAAAACTAAAAAGCAAAAATAAAATGACACGAGCGTTAGCGACTGCATTTTTTACAAATAACAAATAAATAAGCAAAAAATGACACGAGCTTTAGCGACTGCATTTTAGCATTAAAAACAAATTAAAAAACTTTAAAATGAAATACGACGTTATTGTTTTAGGAAGTGGTCCGGGCGGATATGTAACAGCCATCAGAGCATCACAATTAGGCTTTAAAGTAGCCGTAGTTGAAAAAGAAAACTTAGGTGGTGTATGCTTAAACTGGGGATGTATCCCAACAAAAGCATTACTAAAATCGGCTCAGGTTTTTGATTATTTAAAACATGCTTCTGATTACGGATTAACCGTTTCTGAATTCGATAAAGATTTCCCGGCAGTTATCCAACGCAGCCGTGGTGTTGCAGAAGGAATGAGCAAAGGAGTTACTTTCCTGATGAAAAAAAACAAAATCGACGTTATTGAAGGTTTCGGAAAACTTAAACCGGGAAAAAAACTTGACGTTACAGATAAAGACAATAAAGTTACAGAATATAGCGCTGATCACATTATCATCGCAACAGGTGCCCGTTCACGCGAATTACCAAACCTGCCTCAGGATGGTGTAAAAGTAATTGGGTACAGACAGGCAATGACTTTGCCAACACAGCCAAAATCTATGATCATTGTAGGTTCAGGAGCAATTGGAGTGGAGTTCGCCCACTTTTACAACTCAATGGGAACAGACGTTACGATTGTAGAATTCATGCCAAACGTCGTGCCGGTAGAAGACGAAGATATCTCAAAACAATTTGAAAAATCTTTGAAAAAAGCAGGTATCAAAGTAATGACTAATTCTTCTGTAGAAAAAGTTGATACTTCAGGAGCTGGTGTAAAAGCAACTGTAAAAACAGCAAAAGGAGAAGAAATCCTTGAAGCAGACATCGTACTTTCTGCAGTTGGAATCAAAACCAACATCGAAAATATCGGTTTAGAAGAAGTAGGTATTGCTGTAGACCGTGATAAAATCTTAGTAAATGCTTTCAATGCAACCAACATTCCTGGTTACTACGCTATTGGAGACATTACTCCGGGTCAGGCTTTAGCTCATGTAGCTTCAGCAGAAGGAATAAACTGTGTGGAGAAAATCAAAGGGTTACACGTAGATCCAATCGATTACGGAAACGTTCCGGGTTGTACGTATGCAACTCCAGAAATCGCTTCTGTAGGTTTAACAGAAAAACAGGCTAAAGAAAAAGGATACGAACTAAAAATTGGTAAATTCCCTTTCTCAGCTTCAGGAAAAGCAAAAGCTGCCGGAAATGCTGACGGATTCGTAAAAGTAATCTTTGATGCTAAATACGGAGAATGGTTAGGATGCCACATGATTGGTGCCGGAGTTACAGATATGATTGCTGAAGCAGTTGTAGCCCGTAAACTGGAAACTACAGGTCATGAAATCCTTAAATCGATCCACCCTCACCCAACCATGAGCGAGGCGGTTATGGAAGCGGTTGCAGATGCTTACGGCGAAGTAATTCACTTGTAATCAATAGCCGTTTTACGGTTACATATAATTTTCAATTTAAAAAATCCGGTTTGTGAAAACAAGTCGGATTTTTTTATGGCATGCCCCGCAGAAAAAGCGGGCCGGGCTATTCGCTAAATTCCCGATAAGAAAAACTACGGCAAAAAAGCTACCGTCTGGACACATCTCTAAAGAGTATCCAGCCTTGCATGACTGAATTGAATTTTTGCAGGCCAATCCAAAAGGTTGTGACGCCAGGTTTTCTTTCTGAAAGATAACCTTTCCATCCTCCTAATCTAGCAATAGCCCATATATATCGTTTCAAATCGGACGATTTATATGGGTTTTTTAATTTTTCGGTTTTACCCTCTAATTGTGTGATTTGCAATTCTAAACATTCTATTTCTTGCTCTGAAAAACAGCTTCTGGGTTCGGTATCTTCTTCGCTGGCATAGGCTATTTGCATGATAAAGAGCTTTATAATAGTCTCCAACATCAAAAGACATAGTTTGCGAACTGCTTTGCCTTGGGATAATTCGCTGGCTTCGATATTGAAACCCTCTTTCTTTAAAATTCTAAATACTTCTTCAATAGTCCATCTATAGGTGTACCATTCAATACAAAGCAAAGCAGTTTGTAAATCTTCAATTTTCTTTGTCGTTAGCAATCTCCAAAGTATTGGGTTTTCAATATTTTCTCCAACCTCTTTTGCCTCAATAGCGTAAAGATTGATTTTATCGGGAAGATGTTTGCCTGAATATTGATGTTTGCCTATTGTTATTTCTGAAAAGCGTACTTCTATAGTAGCTGTTCTTTTCTGGATATTTCTTCTTTTGTCTCCTTCTAGTTCAATTGTGTACGTTCCTTGAAGTGGCTGAGAACTAAGATGATCGAAAAGTTTTATTTTATTACTCAACAATCGATTAAATCGCGATCTAATCAATAAATGCGTTTTACTGTCTGGAACAAGGCAAAATTGTTCGAAAATATCTCCCTCTCTGTCCTGAATAATTATTATTTCTTTTGCTTTACTTAATCTTTTCTTAGTTTCAAGAGAAGAATCTATCCATCTATAAGACTCTTTTTCTTCAATGGGTATGCGATGGTGAGTATTGGTCTTCATTTTAGGTGGCAGTTCATGCCCTCTATTCCATATTTTTACATCTGAAAAACCATATGGCATTAAAGTATCTGCATCTATGATAAAACTTGGATGAATAAAAAAGCCAAGTCCACCAACAGAAGCATTGGTCAGTCCAATTGACTCATCCTTTTTGATCCTATTCTTGTGATTGTACAGGTTTATTTCACTGCTGTCCTGAATACACAAAACAGATTTATCTTCAACGCAGCTTACACAATTAAGAGACATGTTCTTTATAATATCAGCTTCACTAACATTATCATTTTGCAAAAATCGGTAAATAGCTTTGGCTTCAGCGTCACTTCCTGCTAATTGTCTTATCGAATAAATACTATTAGCAAACAAGCGATTGAGAATAGAATCACCTCTATTCAACAATCGCTTGTCTTTTAAATTTTCAAAATATCTAGTCTGCACTTTTTCTCAAATATAATTAAAAATATATTTGTGTCCAGACGGTAGGCTAAAAAGCCTTGTTTTTCTAAACCGGGAAATATCGCTGCTATCCCTCATGCGGGCATCCGGTTTTCATGATTGAATTATTGCTTAATATATAATAACGTATTCCAGGCAAGAATCCTTTTGAAGATTTATAAGAAAATATCATATATTTGAGAACAATAAAATCTGATTTTTTCAGACATAGCTACCGGATTTGGGGTGGATAGGTCTGATGATTTCAGGCATATATATGAGTTAGCAGATATATTACTCACAAATAATGAAAAATCCAGTAAATCAAAAGCAACACAAATTACCTCAAGTTTATATGAGGGAATTTGGATACAAATTTAACACTCAATGGAAAGTTTCAGTAATGAAAGTTGGAGAAAAATTTGTTAGACAAAAGAGTATTGAGGGTTTTTTATCTGAAACAAATATTTTCAAAATAAAAAATAGTTATGAAAGCTTAGAAAACATTTTTGAAGGTTTAAACGGGATGATTGAGAATGAATATCTAAATCTTATAAATGACTTAGAAAGTCAAAAGAAATTTTCTGAAAAATCTTGTTTTCTTTTATTACAAATTATTCCTAATTTATTGTGTAGAACTGACTCAATAAGAGATTTGGTAAAAGAAATACTTAATTCAGATTCAAAAATTAACTTTATTAAAATGATCTGCATTGATAATTATGCAAAAATAGAAGATTTAGAATCTCAAAATTATTTTAATGTAATGATAAATCAAACCCTAAGTGAAGGTTTAATAAATAAAACACTCATTTTTTTATCTAGACATTTACAATTGCGATTAATGAATTATGAAATAGTAATTTTAAAGTCACAAGATGAAAAAACTTGGTTTACAACTGATAATCCAATAATTTTTGAAAATAGAATTGGTAAATTTGATATTTTGAACGTAGATAGTGAAATTTATTTTCCTCTAAATCCCAAATTTTTGATTTATCTTCATAATAAGAAATCAGTGGACAAACTCAACAAATTTAGGTCATTAGAAACTAATAAAATATACGAAGTTAATAATGACGAAAATGTCGAGCTACAACAAAAGATAGTATCAAATGCAATTGAGTATGTTATATTTGACGGAGAATTTAAATATAAAATTGAATAAAAATACATGTGGTAACAGCTAGTAAGCGATAGTCGGGAATTTGGCTTAATTTAAAAACAGTTTTGTACGTGTAAAAACAGTATTAACTGAAGTATTAAGATTATCAAACCCGCCCATGGCCTACTAGCTAAACGTTAGCAGTAATACAATCGCAAATAAGAAAACTACACTAAATACTAATAAAATGGAATTTTCCGAAAACTATATTGAACTTGGCGAAATAGTCGTTAAAAAAATGCGTGATGAAAATTTTGAAAATTATATAAAAATTAGAGATTATGGAAAATCTATGTCCATAAAACAATATTCTGAATTACCAAGAAATTTGAATTTAGCTCCTGAATTTCAGAAATTAAATGATGAACGATTTGATTTTTTTAATAGTTTAAGTGAAATGCAAACGGAAACTCTCAACCGAATAATCTTAAATATTTTAGATTCTTCATCATTTAATTTTTTAAGAGAAATTGAAGAAAACTTGGAAGAAAATAATAGTATTGGTTTGACAATTAATGGTGAAAAGGTTGAGAATATTACAACCGAATTTTTATCAGGAACTTTATTTGGAGAATATTTTTTATGGATTGAGAAAAATAGCAAATTTGGTAAATTTCAACATTAAAAATAATAAATGAGATTTTCAAATAACGCATCAAAATATCTGGCAAAATTAAAGCGGAACAACGAATTTGTTGTTAGTCGAGAGCAATTAGTTGATTATTTTAAAAAACATAATATCCCAGAGTTTGAAAAAATCATTAAATTTCAAATGGATTTTTCGGGATTAGAACTGACAATTAAAAATAAAGACTCTTCAAAATTTAATGCATTTCTAATTTCTAAGAAAAATCTTTTAAAAAACGAAGTAATTGATTATTTAATAATTAACAATAAATATTATTTTTTTTGTGGTGACCATGAAACTGCTCAATTCTGGTTTGTAATAAGTGAAAACGGAGAAATATGCACTTATGATAACAATGATGAAACTGTAAATACGATTTATTCTTCTTTCGAGAAATTCATTGAGAGTTATACTTTAATTGACTTAATAAATCAAAATAAAAAATATGAATATCCCGGCTATTTCAAATTAATAGAAAATAATCGTTTTGAAGAATTAACTAAAAACTATCTAATATATAATTCTTCAAATGATGAATTTAATAAATGGATAAACACTGGTAATTTGATAATAAATAAAGGGATTTGGCTACATGAACATTCTTTTTATATACATATTTATGGTGACACTAAGAGTGAGTGTGAAAAGTTTATTGAATTATTAAAAAGAGAACAAATAATAAAATAAAAAATCCCAGATGGCTTGGATATCTCTCCTCTGGTGCTCGTTTGCAACGAGTACCGATATAAATTTAAAGATAAATTGTAGCGTTTGTAACGCGGCTAATAAAACAACAATTTCTTATAAACCCTTATTTATAAATTTATCTGAAAAGCCGCGTTGTAAACGCTTTATTTAATTTCCATAAGTAAACAAGTACTCGTTGCAAACGAGCACCAGAATAAGAATTACACAAATATTAATAAAAAAATTAAAATGAATAACATAAAACAATTTACCATATTTCTAATAGTATTAACTTTAACAAGTTGCGGAACTTCTCATAATTATTCAAATAATGATTTAAAAAAACATTTTTTTGACGGAAAAATTATTTATTTCAAACTTAATAATAAAAGCAAAAAATCAATAAATTTTAGCGGAATGGTTGTAGGTCTAGGTGGAGGAATTAGACAACCTAATGTTAAGGAGACCTTTAAATTATCCATTGAAGAACTTGCAATTGAAACTAATTTAAGATTAAAGTTTATTGAAAATTCCGAAACTACAGAAGGGCAAAGTAGTAATGATATTGTAATTGAATCAGATATTGCTGAAATAAATTGGCATTTTGGCTTTTCAGTTGCTACTTTAAAAACCCTTGTAAAGTACAAAAACACTTCAAATAATCAAGAAATTAGCACTAATGGAATTCGAAAAAGTGGCGGTGGGGATGAAAAAAATAATTTAAAGAAATCATTAAAAGATGCAACTTATAATTTTTTGAAAGAATTTGAAAAAGAACAAAAGTGATTGTAACCGTGCTTAAGTAAAAAATAAATACAAACATCGCAAACAAAAACTGATTTGAGAAATCACACAAGATTTCCCCACTATTACTTTACACCCAACAACTCCACCATTAACAAAAAAATAGTAAAAATTTCATAGAAAAAAACTTTTATACTGTATTAAAATTCCTATTTTTAGTCCAGTAAAAAATACCGTATGAAATTACCCTTTATAGAAATAATTGAAGCCACAACAAGCAATCCTAATTTGTTAATGTGGAAATTCCCTGATGAAGACAAAGAAATAAAAAACGGGGCGAAATTAACCGTACGCGAAAGCCAGCAGGTAATGCTATTAAATCAAGGACAGCTCGCCGATGTATTTTCTCCCGGACTTCACACCCTGTCAACAGAAAACATTCCTATTTTAAGTTCATTAAAAGGATGGAAATACGGATTTGAAAGTCCGTTTAAAGTGGATGTTTACTTTTTCAATACACACCAATTTATAAACAATAAATGGGGAACTCCCGCTCCTATCCTGCTCCATGATCCGCAATTTGGACAAATCAGGGTAAGGGCATTTGGAAGTTTTGATATCCGAATTGTTGATGTTGCAAAATTCTTCCGACAATATGCCGGCACTTATGAACAGCTGACTATTTTTGAACTCCAAAACCAGTTGAGGGATTTTGTAGCTCCAAAGTTTGGGGAAGTCTTGGCAAATGAAAACATTACCATTACAGATGTTGCCGGAAATATTACGCAATTAGGCCAAAAGATCGAACCTTATCTCAAACCCTATTTTCTGCAATTCGGAATTGAATTAACGCAATTCGTCATTACCAGCGTAACCTTACCGGAAGAAGTTACCGCCCATTACGACAAAATCACCAACATGAATATGGTAACCGATATGGATAAATTTACCAAATTCAATACCGCAACAGCAATTGGTGAAAAAGGAACTGCAATACACGATGCCACCCAAAATGCCTTAAGCATGGGAATTCTTTTAAACCAAATTCAGCAAAACAAAGAAACTTCAAAAGAAGACCCCAAAGACGACCTGACTTCTAAACTTCAAAAACTGAAATCGTTATTTGATGCCGGTTTAATAGAAGAAGATGAGTTTAAAACTAAAAAAGCCGAATTATTAAGCCAATTGTAATGGAAGAGAAAAAAGTGACTTCGTTTCTGGACAAGCTGAAAGAAAAGGCGCAAAAACAAACCAATTATGGAGGTGAAACTGAAATGACCGATGCCCAGATGAGCCTGAGGGACTGCCCAAAATGCGGTGCCGGAAGAGCAAAACACGACGGTGTAACGCATTGTGCCTATTGCGGATTTGAGTTCATACCAGTAAATCTTACTGACGGATTTTATATCAAAAAGGAAGATAATTCAATTTAAAAAACAATAAAGTGTTCGGATTATTCAACAAACAAAACAATGAAACATCTGCAATCCCCGAATGGAATGCAGAACTTCAGGAATCAAAAGAAAGATGGTTTACTTTTCTGGAAAAACTGGAAGCCAAAATGGAAGAACTGGCAACAGCGGCAATTCCGGAACTGAAACAGCTTTTACAGGAAGATGATGATCTTTATAAAAGGACTTTTCACAGAGTGCTGGCAGGAGTTAATGGCCAGTTAAACAACATCAGGGAAAAAGCCAGGGATACATACGAACAAAAAATACATAGTCTTTACTACGACCTAAACGCTCAGGTTTCTATTTTGAGTCCACATTATAATTTGCTTTCTGATTTTAGAACGGCCTGCTCAGACCTACATAATGAATTTGAAAGAAAATTTGAATATTGGAGGGATCAAATCGAAAAAACACAGCAACGTGATCTCGAAATTGAGTACCAAAAAATCCTCAATGAATTTGAAGCTATTAAAGATAAATTCAGCTGTAAACAGTGCGGCGGAAATATCACTATTGATAAGATTTTTTTAATCGAAACCTATATTCCGTGTCCGTACTGCAAATCTCAAAATACTTTTGCGCCAAGCACACAGGCCAGAATGCTGCAAAATATTGCACGAGGCCTGGCAGAACAAAGGACAGCCCATTTATACGAAGCTTTTGAAACTGAAAACAACAAAGAACGAGAGTTGTATCACCAGCGCCATGAATTAAGCCTGAGCAAAATTCATGAAAATGACAGTAAAGTTCTAAATGACATCAAAACCAAAATGGATCAGCTGGAAAACGACAGACAAAATGCAATAGAAAATGCACCAAAATTATATCAGGCGTATTTGAGAGCCATGTATGACGAGTGGAACAAAATCACACCCGATTTAAAAGAGCACAACGAAAAAATGTATCAGAATCAATTACACTACAAATAAATTAATAACCTTAAAAACAGAAAAATGTTTAAAAAACTTTTTGGTTCCCTAACCGGAGACAACAAACAAGAAAATCAGATTGATGCGCAAACTTCAAATGATAATTATGAGAATAATTATGAAAACGAATATCAGGAAACAGAATACGATCCTGAAACTTTGCACGGAACACATTACGCTGTTGAAGATTTTGACAATGAAGTAGAAAGAAGAGCAGAAGCCTGGATTCAGGATGAGCGTGAAAGTGGGGAAAATTTACAGGAAAGCGACATCAAAAGCATTTATACCAATTACAGACGACAAGTTTACCAGGAATGGAATAACTGCGATTCTGATCAAATGATCCGGTTTGAACATGCCAATTCATTAAAATACAGCGGTGTTCAGACTTCCGGATTTGTAAAAGTAGAAGACAACAATCCGTTTCTTGAGCCGGTACATGGAATCTCATTGCGAGATTATACAGCCATGTGCCTGAAAATTAGTGCCGGTGTAGATTACAACGAAGTGTGCAGGGCAATGGGCATCGAATCGGTAATCTGGGAAGAATTAAATACCATCTGGCCACAGCGTATGGGCGAAGATACTTCTTTTACTGTTACCACTTTATTCGGTCAGTATTATGCAGAAAATGTTACGATTCCGCAATTAGAAAATATCAAGGCTGAAGTTTCAGAAGAAGGACTTGCCAATCTTGAAAGAATCAAAAGAGACCGTTATTTCTACGAAGAACTTGCCGGAGCGAGACAGGCGGCTTACGAATACGGAATCGACGGAGCACAATGGATCCTGGATAACTACGGCATCAATCTGGCCGATTTCCAGTCGGTTGCCATGCAGTGGATGACAGAACAGAATCAAAACTGGAACTCAGAAGAGATAATGGAGTTTTCAAATTACCAGCAGGAAAAACAAAAAGAATATGCAGCAAAATTCGCCGCAGAACAAGGCGGAAACGTAGCGGATGATGTAGAGTTCTAAACTATTTTTAGTGCATCGATTTAATCCGGTTTGCAATTGCAGACCGGATTTTTTTATGGGTTCCCAGCAGAAAAAGTAGGTCAGGTTATTCGCTAAATATTTGTTCGGGTTGGCGCCAGAACCGGGAAAGCCGAAGTTAGAAACTTAAAATTACATTGTTTATAGATTTTTTTTTAAAATAGTGTAATTTTTTTTATCCATATGACAACTAATAAATTAGTAGAATAATCAAATAACATTAAGCTTTGATTGATGAAAGAAGACTTTATAAAATCCATTAATGAATATCAAAATATAATTCACAAAATTTGCAGGCTATATAGAAACAGCCCTGAAGACCGTGAAGATTTATTTCAGGAAATAGTTTATCAATTATGGAAGTCGTATCCTAAATTTAAAGGAGAATCAAAAATAAGCACCTGGATATACCGGGTGGCTTTTAATACCTCAATAGTTACATTTAGAAAAAATAAAATTTCTATTTCTAACTATAAAAATATTCCCGAAAAGTTCCATCCTACACTAGAAAATTCATACTCGGAAAACGAAGAACGCATTTTTGAACTTCTTAGCAAATTAAATAGTATTGAAAAATCTATTATCACACTTTATCTCGAAGATTACAATTATGAAGAAATTGCGACTATAATTGGGATATCCGAAAATAATGTAGGAGTCAAACTGAACAGAATCAAAAACAAATTAAAAATAAAATAATATGGACTTACAAAACTTAAAAACAAACTGGAGTAAAATGAACTATTTACCAAAAAATGATATGGAATTAGAAAAAATGACTTCAATAAAAAATCATCCTGTCTTGAAAAAAATAAAAACAAAGCTTGTAATTGAAACTTTGGCTATTAGCATTTTCTTACTCACATATTACAGTGGATTCGACGGTGATAAAAAACCTCTTTACGCTAATATTCTTCTTATTTTTAGTGCCATTGCATATATTATCAACGGTTTATTAAGTTTACAGGTAATTCAAAAACCAATTCAGGGAGAAAACTTAAAGGAATCCATTTACACTTATTATAAAAAAGTAAAGACTATTTCAAAAATTTCTTTGAGCATTACGATAGTATACAGTGCTAGTCTGTTACTTTTTTTTGGGCTTGCAATCAATTTTAGAGGAGAAAAAAAATGGATGCTTCTATTTAGTATTATTGTACTAATCCAACTACTATTTTTATCATCCAGAATTTGGAAATCCTGGCTGGAAAAGTTAAAAATCGAAATCGAAAATTTCAACTAATCCACTCTAAACTTTTAATTCAGTGTACTTAAAAACCAAAAAGTGTTAGTGGTAAATTGAGTAAGAAAACAAGCCCTGAATTTAAGTCAACTGCTTATTAAAACATTGTCCGAAAGAAATAATCTACAAAATCCGATTTGCAATTGACGATTGGGTTTTTTATGGCATGCCCCGCAGAAAAAGCGGGTCGGGCTATACGCTAAATCTTTTGTTCCGTTTCTCTTCACAAAAGGATATCGCTGCTATCCCCTCATGCGGCATCCTGTTTCATGATAGAATCAATCTTTAATAAAAAGCTTTTTGAAGACAAATACGAAATTATTATATATTTGACGACAGCAAAATCTGATGATTTTCAGATATAGCTACATGAGTCTCGAGGGATAAACCGTATTTTGTCATACATGTATAACTTCTAACCAATATGAAAAAACTGATATAAATATAATATGTTTAATTTTTTAAATAAGAAAAAAGATTTATCAAAATTTGAATTTATTAAGTCATATTTCTGACAAGGAAAAATATTTTGTTCGAATAAAAAAATGGAATTGGTTAAATGCTGAACAAATCTCATTATTTGAAAAAGACTCTGAAGGAAAAATTAAAATGACGACACTAGATTATTGGTGTCAAGAAATGTTCTTAGATGCTGACGGACAAAAAACTATTTCCGAATATTTAAGTATTTTAATTAAACAATTTAGAGACAGTAAAATGGAAATTCCTATTGATTTGGATAAATTTATGGTAGAAACGCTTTTGAGTTTAAAAACGGATTTAAGCGCGATTGAGTTTATGGATTCGCCATCTGAAATAGAATCTGAATATAAGAGCCCAATAAAACAATAAAAAAACTGCTTTCCATACTTTCTACAGGAGAATATTGATGAGTACAATCATTATTTCACATCTGGTTTTATTCCGCCAAAAAAACCAGCGGGATTGCACAAGAAGCCGTAGACACTGCCAGAAAATCACAGCGTATAATGCGTAATTATAATTAGCTACTACGCAACCTTTTAGCAATATCTACATCTTTTTAGTAAACTATCTTAAAAATGTAACCTATGAAAAAATTTACTTTACTATTGATTTTCATATCACTAATTTCCTGCAGTAATGATAACAATGATGTATCTTCTAAAAATAACTTAAATGGCAAATGGAACTGGCTTATATCATCCGGAGTGTTTGGAGGCACACAAACCCCTAAAACAACAAATCAAACCCGGATTATTGAATTCTCAGGCAATACTTTAAAAACGTATAGTAATGGCAATCTGTTACAAACTCAAAAATTTTCTATTCAGACCAAACCATCCCCTTTTGGAGGTAACCGAAAAGTAATTGTAATCGATAAAGGAAATTCATTAACGAATGAGGTTTATTTTGATCAGTCTTTTGAAATTATTGGTGAAAAACTTTATTTAAGAGATGAATGTGTTGATTGTTACACACATGAATACGAGCGTATCAAATAGTCTTATTAACTGATAGAAGTTTGGATTAGCCCTGATGGCAGCGGTATCTCCCGATTTAGAAAACAAGGCTTTTTGCCGTAGTTTTTCTTATCGGGAATTTAGCGTACAGCAGGACAAAATATTCTGATGAAAAAGGAATGTTGTGCTCCTGAAATTTATTATAAGTTGTCCGAATTGATGCTAAAATTGTCCTTTTACGCCCCTAACCTATTGAATTTTAACACTAAATTTGTTTGTAAACATTTAAAACACACAAAATGAACACATCAGATTTTAGTACTGTAATTCAGGTTGAACAGTCTGCGGAGGAAGTTTTTAATGCCATTACAAATGTTCGTGGCTGGTGGTCAGAAGAAATTGAAGGCGATTCGGCGAAACTCAATGATGAATTTAATTATCATTACGAAGATATTCACCGTTGTAAAATCAGATTGACAGAAGTGATTCCGAACCAAAAAATCGTCTGGCTGGTCGAACAAAACTATTTTAAGTTTACCGAAGACAAAACGGAATGGACCGGTACAAAACCCACTTTTGAAATTACTGAGAAAGACGGAAAAACAGCACTTAAGTTTACGCATGTTGGTCTGGTTCCTGATTATGAATGTTTTCAAATCTGCAGGGATTCGTGGACCAATTATATTCAGAACAGTCTAAAAAAACTCATTACGACCGGCAAAGGTGAACCCAACGCGAGCGGAAAACCTCAGACAGAAAACGAAAGAAAACTGAGTGCAGGCGAATAATACTGTTCGAAAAACCAACAATAAAATATACTCCGTTACAAAACTCCCATCATAATTGACGAAATATTCAGCTTATCAGCTTAACTTTGCAGTCTATAAAACTAAAAACGTTAAAATACAGTACCATGGATATTTTGGAATTAATGAAAAAAAGATACTCTGCGAAAAAATACAATGCTGACAAAGCTATTCCGCAGGAAAAAATCGAAGCTTTGAAAGAGGTTTTATACCTGAGCCCTTCTTCTATAAATATTCAGCCATGGAAATTTACATTTGTCCAAAATACGGGAGTTAAAGCACAATTAGCTGCAGTTTCGATGCACAATCAGGAAAAAGTAAATCAGGCACAGCTGATAGTTGTATTTAGTGTTGCCGATGATCTGGATGCTTTTCAGCAAATAGTAGATACCCAAATGCCCGAAGCCCGCAGAAACTGGTACAATCAGATTAAAGCCAGTAAGCCTGAAGCTGAATTAAAAACTTGGCTTTCTCAGCAGGTATATATTGCTCTGGGAGTTGGTCTCACTGCCAGTATTGCGTTAGGTCTGGATTCTACAGCGATGGAAGGGATCGAATCTGATAAATACAAAGAAATCCTAAATATGCCGGCATTTAAACCATTATTTGCCATGGCAGTTGGTTATGGTGCCGAAGATGATTTTAACCGAATTGAGGCTACACCAAAATCGAGAAGATTACTGGACAGTGTCATTGAGAGCATCTAAACTTTATATAAAAACATGACCACCGACATCATTGAATTAAACAATTTTATCGTCCTGATCGAACATTCTAATGCAGAGAAAACCTTTGTTCAGAAGTGTGAAATCGACGGAGATGCGGTGGGTTTTGCTTTTTATGGTTCCGGAAATGTTGAGTTAGAAATCAAACACAACAATCAGACAAAATATTTGACGAATACTACCGGACTGGCGATTTCGTTTTTTGGCAATCAAAAAGTAGAATTTGCCCATAAAATCGCTCCTGACAAACCATTGCAGTCCATTAGTATTTTTACGAAACTTAAAAACCTGCATACGCTCTCTCAGGTCGAAAAAGAAATTTTCGAAAAACAGCTGCCTGAGTTATTAAATCCGAAGGAACATTTTGTAAAAGGCCCTACCTTTTTTATGACGCTTGACATGCAGCTTGCTGTTCAGAAGATTTTCAATACCCCCTACTCCGGCAATACAAGGCTGTTATTCTTAAAAAGTCAGGTCAACGAATTACTGTCACATTATTTTGCCCTTTTGTCTGATGATAAAAAAGTAGAACTGACCGATAAGGACAAAGAGAAACTTTTTCAGGCAAAAGAAATCGTGAGCACACAATATTCAAAACCTCCCACTATTTCAGAATTGTCAAGACTTATCGGACTCAACAGTACCAAATTAAAAAAGAATTTCAAAGAGCTATTTGGTATTCCTATTTACAAATACATTCACGAAGAACGGTTGAACAAAGCGTATGAACTGCTTTCCCAAACCGAGAAAACTGTTCAGGAAGCCGCCTGGGAAGTTGGATACGAAAGCCTGAGTTCGTTTTCGAATGCTTTTCAGAAAAAGTTTAGTTCAAGACCTAACGAAGTAAAAAAACAATTCTTTTCAAACAAATCTTAATTCTTTTCCGACAAATGATTTGGTTATGATCCCTGCAACTTTGCAGTATCATTAATCTTAAATCATATAAAATGGAAAATCAGAAAATTTTAGTTCTTGGCGGAAACGGAAAAACAGGCCGCAGAGTGACAAAACTGTTAAAAGAAATAAGCAAAACCGAAGTTTACATCGGATCCAGAAATGGCATCCCTCCTTTTCACTGGGAAAATCCCGAAACCTGGCCTGAGGTAATGGAAGGGATCGATACCGTTTACATCACTTTCCAACCCGATTTAGCTATTCCGTCAGCTCCGGAAACGATTCAGAAATTCACAACTTTGGCCACTCAAAACGGTGTACAGAAAATAGTACTTCTTTCCGGAAGAGGCGAAAAAGAAGCGCAGGTTTGCGAAGAAATTGTAAAATCTACAGCAAAAAACTGGACAATTGTAAGAGCCAGCTGGTTCAGTCAGAATTTTAGCGAGAGCATCTTTTTAGAGCCTGTTCTGGCAGGTTATGTAGCCATTGCAAGAGCTGAAACGCCGGAACCTTTTACCGATGCTGATGATATTGCGGCCGTAGTAACCGAAGCGCTTTTAAACGAAAAACACAATGGCAAAACATACGAACTTACTGGTCCGAGGCTGCTCAGCTTTGAACAGGCGGTTGCAGAAATAGCCCGGGTTACTGGCAGGGAAATTCAGTTTCATCCGCTTTCTGTAGACGAATACATCAGTATGCTGCGCGAATATCAGGTTCCGGAAGACGAACTATGGCTGGTAAACTATCTTTTCACTGAAGTTCTGGATGGCCGAAATTCCAGCATCACCAGCGATATTGAAAAAGTCTTAGGCCGAAAAGCCAAAGATTTTACTGATTACGTAAAAGAAACAGCCCAAACAGGAATCTGGAATTCTCCTGCATCAACTCAAACACCATGAATTATCCAAGAGCTATCTAAACTGAAATACTAACGTAAGCCAAAACTAAAAAACGTTATTTTAAAATCCGATTTGTGATAAGCAGATCGGATTTTTTATGGCATGCCCCGCAGAAAAAGCGGGTCGGGCTATTCGCTAAATTTTTTGTTCCGTTACTCTTCACAAAAAGATACCGATGCTATCCCTCATGCGGTATTGGGTTTCATGATGAACTGTGGTTTAATTATTAAATTTTTGCGAAAAACTAAAATCCATTACCTTATTTCAAAAATAAAGAATTTTCTTATATTTACAAAAAAACTTATTTATGATTTGGAAAGCTGGTATAATAAAGCATAAAAAGGAAAGCAGAATAAGTGTGTCTTTTGAAAAAAAAACCGAATTGATAAACCGGGTCAAACAAATTGAAGACGCAAGGTGGAGCCAAACATTAAAAATCTGGCATATTCCAGATACTATCGAAAACAGAATTCGATTTAAAATCGAATTGATTCCCACTCTTTCATCAGAAGCAATTACACAAATTCAGAAATTTGCTGATTGGCTGAATTCAAAACGGTATAGTCCCAATACGATCAAAACTTATACAGAAGCATTAAAATCGTTTTTACTTTTTTTTAAAGAAAAGCCAGTAGCCGAAATTACCAATGAGGATGTTATTTGCTATAATAATCAATACATTCTTCAGAACAATTTGTCTTCTTCTTATCAAAACCAAATTGTAAATGCGATCAAATTATATTTTGCAACCGTATTAGACACCAAAATCGAAATAGATAAAATTCATCGCCCAAGACGGGAGAAAGTCTTACCGAATGTCCTGAGTAAAGAAGAAGTAAAACAAATTTTAAACGCCCATACCAATCTGAAACACAAAACAATGCTGAGTTTAATTTATAGTTGTGGTTTGCGAAGGAGCGAACTTATAAATTTAAAACCTACAGATATTGACTCAAAAAGAGGTATTGTCATTATTCGTCAAGGCAAAGGTAAAAAAGACAGAATTGTTCCTTTATCACAAAAAATATTACAAATGCTACGGGAATATTATTTAGGCTATAAACCTAAACTTTGGTTGTTTGAAGGGCAAAATGCAGGTGAAAAGTATTCTGAATATAGTTTACAAAGTGTATTGAAACAAGCTCTTAAAAAAGTTGGAAACAAAAAACCTGTAACTCTTCACTGGCTTCGTCATAGCTATGCCACACATTTGCTTGAAAGCGGTACTGATTTAAGATTTATACAAGAATTATTAGGTCATAACAGCAGTAAAACAACTGAAGTATACACCCATGTAAGCACAAAAAGCTTACAGCAAATTAAAAGTCCCTTTGATGATTTGTAAACATTTATTTATATATTCGTATCCACAATAATATAATATTATCACACATATCTGACCAAATAAGGGGGCTATGTGTGATTTCATCACACATATAAATAAGTTGGGAGTAATTGGCAGTAGACTACGGAGTTTCTTGCACAATAAATTTTCGGGATATTTTTTTGGGATGTTTAAAGGATAAAGCATTTAGGCTTCAAGTCTTTCGATTGGGAATCGTAGAAAGTTCACTTTCAATACGTTTGACAACGTAAAAGACTTGGCGAAGTTATCGAAAATAAATGACAAAGTCAAGAACTTACTTTCGAAAACTTAAACATCCCAAAAAAACAGCGCCCAAAAACCCCTATTATTGACTTCGCCTAGCAGGCTTGCTAAGCGCAATAAATAATTGGTTTCATTGATTTGGATTGTGTAGAAAGAAAAAGACAGGAGTAGTCTATCCAACTCCGTTACTGATTAAAATATGGATTGTGTATAAGTCAGTAACTACTCCCAACAGCGGCTATGAGAAATGCCTTCCGCTTTTTTTGGATAAAATAGTACAAATTGAAAAATTTGGCTATTTTAGCTATTATTAGTGAAGCGGCAAAGAGAAGGCACTTCGCATAGCCGCGAAACGTTACCAGTAACCATAGAAAACCAACAGAATGAGTGAAATTGACAAAATTCTAAAAAAATATAACTGGCCAACAAAGGAATCAGAAGACGATTTAGATTTTAGTGAGATTGAGAATCGAATTGGGTTTACGTTGCCTGAAGACTATAAAGAATTTCTCCGAAAGTATTCCTTTTACGAAACTCATATAGGAGAAGAATCATTCAAACTTTGGGACTTTGAAAAATTGTTGGAATGGAATGAAGGTTATGAAATAATTGAGAGCCTTAAAATGACTATTGGAATTGGAGACAACGGAGGTGGCGAATTTATCGGAATTGAAAAAATGGTTGACGGCAAAATCAGAACAGTTCTGACACCATTTATTGACCTTGACAAAGAATATCACATTGAGATTGGTATTTCATTCACAGACTTTCTAAAGAGAATGGACAACGGAGAAAAATGGTTCAAAGAAAATGAAACGAAATAAAAATGGCTACTGGTAACAGCTACTACAACGGATTTGGGCAATAGGTTTAGTGGAAAGTTGGTTTTGTACTTGGAATGATTGGGCAAATCCGAAGAATGGGCTTAATTTAATCCCAAACCCGCTGTAGTAGCGACACGTTAGCGGATAGTTTGAGACAAAATTGCAAATAAGACAAACATGAAAATAAAATTCACTTTTTTAATTCTAATTATACTTCAACTTTCGTGTAAAAACAATACCGATAAACAAGAAGATACTTGGAATAATAGAATTCAGGAATTTGAATCTCAAAAGGAAAAGACTAAAAAATTTGATTTTGAAGAATTCGAAATATTAAAAGGACAAGTTGGTGATATAAAAATTGGAATGAATATTAAAGATGCAGAAGAAAAACTAAATGAATTAACCAAAAAGGAAGCCGAAGCATATGATTTTGGTTTTGATGGTGGAGGAAAAGCATACATTTATTCATTGGAAAACGAACCTATTTTAGCACTAATTCCTAAAAGGGATTCTGAAGAAATATTAGTCATTATTGCTCTGAGTAAAAATCTAAAAACAAATAATGACCTAAATCCGAAATCTAAAGTGACAGAAATACAAGCGAAATATCCAAATATTGAAATAAATCAAGATTTAATGATGGGTTGGGAATTTATGTCCGATAAGAAAAATAATTGGGACTTTGTATTTATGACAGAAGAAAATAGCAGAATTGGAGAATATAAAGAAATTGAAGTTCCAACAAAGCCTAAAAGAACTGAAACGAAAATGGACTGGATCACAGTTAAATAAAAAACCATCCGCTAACACTTGCTACAAGAGATTTGGGCATTTGGCTTAATTTAAAAATGGTCTTGTACTTGGGAAGTTTAGGCAAATCCGAAAATAGAGCTTAATTTAACCCCAAACCTCTTGTAGCAAGGGAACGTTAGCTGCAAGATTACCTCCCAATAAACCAAATCAAATGAATAAAGAAGAAATATTAAATTTAATAGTTGAAAAGCAAAATCATATAAAAATAATTAAAGAAAAATTTGAAGCATTAGATTTCGAAGACGACAAATTATGTGAATATTACAAAGAACTAAGTTTTACTGAAAACTATTTATTTGACATTTCTAAAGAATTGGAGGATGAAATAATCCCGAAAATATTTTATAAGAAGATATACAATAACATTTCAGCAGTAAATACTAATAATTTATTTAATACATTAAACAATCCAAATTATGTAGTAAATACCGATAGTTTAAAAACTTATTGTGAACATAATAAGTTAAATACAATAGGAGCGTTTGTTACTTACAAATTTTATAAAGACTTAGGTTTTTTTACAGAAAATATTGTTGTTGTTGGCGCAAATGGTTCAGGTAAATCAACTTTAGCAAATAATCTTAAGACAGTAATTGACGAGAAAGATGGTATTGTTATTCCTGCCCAAAAATTATTGATTATTCCAACTTTTGATAACACACCTAATTACAATAGTTCAAGTAAAGAATATGATGATTATCAAAAAAATTATAGGGACAATAAAGTAACTTATAATGCGTCAAAAACTGACGACATTCCATATTCAGAAACAAAAAAATATGGCTCTGAATATAAGTATGTTTTAAAAACATTAATAGCTGAAAGAGCACATATTAGAAATACATTCTGTACAAATTTTTCTAAAGATTTAGAAGTTAATAAGGATGATTTACACAGCAAATTGGATACTGCTATCGAAATTTGGAACTCATTAATCGAACATCGAGAAATGTTTTTTAATGAAAGTAATGAACTGATGATTAAAGATCCCTCAAATGGAAACGATTACCCTGCTTATAAAATGAGTGATGGTGAAAAGAATATACTTTACTTAATCGGTCGAGTTTTATTGACGAATACCAATTCATTAATTATAATTGACGAACCAGAAATGTATCTTCACAAAGCAATTGTGAATAAACTTTGGGATAAATTAGAAGTTCTAAAACAAGATTGCATCTTTGTATATTTAAGTCACGATTTGGATTTTGCTTCTTCAAGAAAAGCTCAAAAATATTGGATTAAGAATTTTCAGTTTCCAATAAATTGGGACATAGAAAATATTCCTGAAAACGATATCCCTGAAAATCTTCTAATGAAACTTTTGGGTAGTAGAAAGCGAATTCTATTTTGTGAAGGAAAAATTAATAGTCTAGACATAAAGATATTTGAAATATTATTTCCGAATTTCACAATAACCCCATTATCCAGCTGTAAAGATGTAATTAATTATGTACGCTCCTTTAACAAAATTCCAAATAGAAATGTGGAAGCAATTGGGTTCATTGATAGAGATTTTAGAATCAAAGAACAACTAGAAAAATTAGAAACCGAAAATATATATTCATATTCAGTTTCAGAAATTGAAAATCTATTCTTAATAAAGGAATTCGTAGCTAAATATGCTGAATATAAAAAAGAAAATATTGATTTACAAAAATTAGAGGACAAAGTATTAAAATTACTTGATGAAAATAAAGTATTACAAGCTTCCAATTTTGCTTCTTCAAACATAAATTATAATTTCTCTGAATCCCACGTTAAAAAGGGAAATGATTTAAAAAATGTGAAAGCGAATCTTGAAACTTTCATAGCAAACTTAAGTATAGAAAATGTTTACAATGAAAGAATTAAACTATTAGAAAAAATCGTTAACGATAAGGATTATCAGCAAGCGATAATGCATTATAATAACAAAGGGATATTAGGTATTGTTGAAGATATATTATCTCTAAAATCTAATTCTTATCGTTTAAAAGCTTTGGACTTTTTAAAAATAAATGAAGAAGCTCAAAATATTATAAAAAAGGCACTTCCAAGTATTTAAAAAATCCTGCAGCTAACACACGCTACAAGCAATTTGGGGATTTGGCTTAATGGAAAAATTGGTTTGTATTTGGAAGATTTTGCAAATCCGAAAGATAACGTACATTTAGCCCCAAACTGCTTGTAGCGCGAGAACGTCAGGCTGTGAAAAAACCTTCCTTCTTCTATTAAAGTCTTAAAATTTCGCCGCACTATAATTCCAATAAAGCCTTACACTTGACCGCTTTTTTTAGGCTGTCAATTTCTCTGAATAAAAAACTGTTGCTGTATTTAGCTTTAAATAACTCGTTTTCAGCAAAAACAAGACCTTTTCCTTATAAGGTGAGTTCCATTTTTGGAGTTTGGCAATAAGTTCGGGAACGCCCAATATATTGATACTGCGTTTAATATTATAGACCAGCATAATCAGGCTGTGTTCTCCATTTACTTTATCGAGTCCTGTTAAATTGGTGTGGTTATAGCCCCATTGCCGTTTGATGGTTCCAAAGATGTGTTCGTTTATTTCCTGTCGCTTGCGGTACAGCTGTGGATTTTCCTGATAACGTTTGTTGTTTTCTTCTACGGCATCTGCATATTGGCTACGGTCAATTTCCCTGCCTGCCGCTCTACTGGTGCATAAATGTTTTACAGGACATTCCCTGCATTTGGATGTACGGTACTTTTTAAAATTATAGCTGTCTTTATCGGTTGTTTTCTTATGCCATCTTCCCGTGGTTTGTAGCGTTTGCCCTTCTGGGCAAGTGTAGGTATCATTGGATTTGTTGTATTGAAACCTGGCAACCAAATAAGCAGGCTGTGTGCCGTTTTCGTTGCTTTTTCCTTGCCCGGGCTGCGCTACAATGGTAGTGATGCTGCCTTGTTTGCAGATCTCTATTTGTTTGCCGTTGTGATAACCTTTGTCTACAAGGGCAGTATAAGTTTCAATTCCTAAATTCTCTTTGGCTTCAAGGGCAATAGCCGATAAAGCACTGCGGTCGTTCTTGTTGATAGTGTGCGTGGCTACTACAAGATTGTGTTTGGCATCCACTGCAGCCTGAACATTAAAGGATATTTCAACTACTTGTCCCTGCACTAATAATGCTCTGGCATCACTATCGGTAGTGCTGATTTGAGGCTCTCCACTGGCCTTTAACTTTTCTTCCAGCAAATCATAGCGAAGCTTATTTTGTTTTAAGCGTTCTATCTTTTGTTGGATGTTTTTGATTTTTGGAGCATTTTCTTTTGCATCATTTTCTTCCAAAGCATCTAGATATTCTTGGGTTTTAGCTTCAATGTATTCTAAATGTTTGTCTATTTTCTTTTGGTTGAAATTAGCTTTACGGCTATTGTGCGCCCTGCTTTTAGTTCCATCAATAGCAATGGTTTCACAGCCTATTAAGTCGGCGTCTTTTAAAAACACAACATAGAGTTTAAACAAGTTCTTTAATGCCAATGAATTATTCTTTCTGAAGTCTGATATACTGTGGTAGTTGGGACGAATGTCTTCTAATAACCACTGCATTTCAATATTTCTGAAGGATTCTCTTTCTAATTTTCTGGAGCTTCTTATTCCGTTGATATAGCCGTACAAATAGGCCTTAAGGAACAACGTGGTATTGTAGCTCGGACGGCCTTCTCTTTTAATGGTCTGTACTGAAAACCCTAGTTTGGAAAGGTCTATAAACATAACAAATGCATCTATAAACCGCACTTGATTATCGTGAGCTATAGTGTCTTCCAGACTGGAAATACGCATTTGGTTACGAGAAATTCCTGAGATATGTTGCATCCTTAAAAATACGAAATTTCCTGCTGTAAGAAAACTTTTTTGCTATATTTGATTCGAATACAAACGGAAGTTTTTTCACAGACTGACGTTATGGGCAAGCTTACAAAAAACGACATATGAAATACACTCTTTTATTTTTTATAATTCCATTTTTTTCTTTTGCGCAAGTTGACACTGTGCGAGCTGTTGTGATAAAAGAAAATAAATCCAAAATTGACACAGTCGAAACAAAAACGTATACCGATTATGAAAACGGTTACTCAATTGAAAAACCAAAATGGCTCAAAATTAATCATAAATTACCTTTAAATCGATATGGTGGAACTATGCCAGCCGTAGAAGGAATTGAGAATGCAATTATGATAACTGCCTTAAAAAAGAATCGTTACGAAAATTTTAATGATTTCGTACGAATCTTTATAACAGGAAATAAATTTGGACAACCTACTCTATTTAACGACCAATTTATTTTTTATGGTAGAAATGAAAAAGACTTTAAAAAAATAAAACACGGAGTAACTTCACGTTTATTCTATATGTACAAAAATAAAATATATCATAATCAGTTTGTTCTACTTGAAACCTCAAGTTCATATTTATTTGTACATTTTAGTTCAACACCTGAAACTTACGATATAAACATAAAGAAGTTTAATGAGTTTTTGAAAGGACTAACCGTACAATAAAGCCAGCCCATAACACTTGCTACAAGAGATTTGGGCAATTGGCTTAATTTAAAAATGGTCTTGTATTTGGGGAGTTTTGGCAAATCCGAAAATAAGGCTTAATTTAACCCCAAACCTCTTGTAGCAAGGGAACGTCAGGCTGTGAAAAAACCTTCCTTCTTCTATTAAAGTCTTAAAATTTCGCCGCACTATAATTCCAATAAAGCCTTACACTTGACCGCTTTTTTTAGGCTGTCAATTTCTCTGAATAAAAAACTGTTGCTGTATTTAGCTTTAAATAACTCGTTTTCAGCAAAAACAAGACCTTTTCCTTATAAGGTGAGTTCCATTTTTGGAGTTTGGCAATAAGTTCGGGAACGCCCAATATATTGATACTGCGTTTAATATTATAGACCAGCATAATCAGGCTGTGTTCTCCATTTACTTTATCGAGTCCTGTTAAATTGGTGTGGTTATAGCCCCATTGCCGTTTGATGGTTCCAAAGATGTGTTCGTTTATTTCCTGTCGCTTGCGGTACAGCTGTGGATTTTCCTGATAACGTTTGTTGTTTTCTTCTACGGCATCTGCATATTGGCTACGGTCAATTTCCCTGCCTGCCGCTCTACTGGTGCATAAATGTTTTACAGGACATTCCCTGCATTTGGATGTACGGTACTTTTTAAAATTATAGCTGTCTTTATCGGTTGTTTTCTTATGCCATCTTCCCGTGGTTTGTAGCGTTTGCCCTTCTGGGCAAGTGTAGGTATCATTGGATTTGTTGTATTGAAACCTGGCAACCAAATAAGCAGGCTGTGTGCCGTTTTCGTTGCTTTTTCCTTGCCCGGGCTGCGCTACAATGGTAGTGATGCTGCCTTGTTTGCAGATCTCTATTTGTTTGCCGTTGTGATAACCTTTGTCTACAAGGGCAGTATAAGTTTCAATTCCTAAATTCTCTTTGGCTTCAAGGGCAATAGCCGATAAAGCACTGCGGTCGTTCTTGTTGATAGTGTGCGTGGCTACTACAAGATTGTGTTTGGCATCCACTGCAGCCTGAACATTAAAGGATATTTCAACTACTTGTCCCTGCACTAATAATGCTCTGGCATCACTATCGGTAGTGCTGATTTGAGGCTCTCCACTGGCCTTTAACTTTTCTTCCAGCAAATCATAGCGAAGCTTATTTTGTTTTAAGCGTTCTATCTTTTGTTGGATGTTTTTGATTTTTGGAGCATTTTCTTTTGCATCATTTTCTTCCAAAGCATCTAGATATTCTTGGGTTTTAGCTTCAATGTATTCTAAATGTTTGTCTATTTTCTTTTGGTTGAAATTAGCTTTACGGCTATTGTGCGCCCTGCTTTTAGTTCCATCAATAGCAATGGTTTCACAGCCTATTAAGTCGGCGTCTTTTAAAAACACAACATAGAGTTTAAACAAGTTCTTTAATGCCAATGAATTATTCTTTCTGAAGTCTGATATACTGTGGTAGTTGGGACGAATGTCTTCTAATAACCACTGCATTTCAATATTTCTGAAGGATTCTCTTTCTAATTTTCTGGAGCTTCTTATTCCGTTGATATAGCCGTACAAATAGGCCTTAAGGAACAACGTGGTATTGTAGCTCGGACGGCCTTCTCTTTTAATGGTCTGTACTGAAAACCCTAGTTTGGAAAGGTCTATAAACATAACAAATGCATCTATAAACCGCACTTGATTATCGTGAGCTATAGTGTCTTCCAGACTGGAAATACGCATTTGGTTACGAGAAATTCCTGAGATATGTTGCATCCTTAAAAATACGAAATTTCCTGCTGTAAGAAAACTTTTTTGCTATATTTGATTCGAATACAAACGGAAGTTTTTTCACAGACTGACGTTACCAACAAGGCTAAGATAAAAAAAAAGACAACAGAGAATAATGAACTACGATTTTTTCGCAGACAAAGCAGACAAATTAAAAGTACTTGATTTTATTTTCAAGGACACTGACCTACAAGTTTATGACCTAGGCTCACCTTATGGACAAGAGATCTGTCAATATAAAACTGTTGCAGAAATATCATCAAAGTTTGATCTTGAAATAGACGAATTCGGAACGACATTTCAACTCTGGACGCCACGACATGGAGGCGAACCAACTTTTAGAAAAGTTGACCTTGATCCAAAACGTTGTAACGGACATACGTTTCGTTATTCGACAGATGGTTGGGGACTTATTCAATTGTATTTTGGTGGACTAAAAAACAACGAGCTTAGACATTCGCACATCGGACATTCTAGCGAAAAGAGAGCATTATTATGGGAAGACATTAATAAGTCAAGTGGTCCTGTTAGTTCTTGGGATTGGACTGAAATCCAAGTAACTTCGAGAAAATTAAAATATCAAATCCATAACAAACTTGCGACAAGAAAAATCGGAAGTTTTGGAGTTTTATCGGGTGCAAACCAACTTGAAACACAAGGGATAAAACTAAGATGAAATAACTGCCAAAAAAACAGCCCAGCTGGTAACACTTGCTACAAGAGATTACTCCGTGGACGAGAAACAGGCGATTTTAATCAGTTCTTTTAAGCGAAAAGAATTTAATGAAACTGAAAACGGGCTGACCGAAATCTAAACCGAAATTGAATCTTAAATTGTTATGGAAAAACTAAACGTGAACCGCTTTACGGACAACCTAAAGCGGATTTTTTTGTCGATTTTTTTTGAGATTTAACTGAAGTTTGAAATTCAAAAGCGGAAACTTATTGGAGCGGAAATCGAAAGGCGGAAAAAATTGCCGAAATTGGATTCGACAACTTGGAACGGCAAATCATTCTTGCTTTTCGTCCGTGTCGCAACCTCTCCTAACCGTCGTTACAAGCGATTTGGGCAATTGGCTTAATTTAAAAATGGTTTTGTATTTGTGAGAATTTGGTGAGTCCGAAAAATAACGCTACTATAGTCCCAAACCGCTTGTAGCGACAAACCGTTAGTAGTAATTTACTAGAAAAACCACACAATTATAACACATGAAACTTAAACACTATTTATTTGTATCGTTTTTATTGATCGCAACTTCAACTATTTATTCGCAAAACGACAAAAAACTTTATGAAATTATTATTTTTAAATGGACAAAAGTGGAAAATAAAGATGTCATGAAAGTGATAAAAATTGATTCACTTGGAAATATTTTTTTGTCGAAACAAAAAACCGAAAAAAAAGTTGAGTTAAAAAATTTTACAAAAAAAATTAATCAGTTCATTTTAGAAGAGAAACTTGAAAAAGTTCCTGGAGACAACAATCCGCCAAGAATGAGTTTAATACCAGCCGAAGGAAAACAAACTATTGCAATTTCCATAGTTTTTTTAGATGATTACCGAAAGGAAACTAATTTAGCGAACAATACATATTATTCTTGGACAAAAACAGGATTAGAAATCAATAGTGAAGATTATTTGATTTTTAAATATTTAAACAAAACTGATATCAATACAATAAAAAGTCTTCTAAAATAAACTACTACTAACACTTGCTACAAGAAAGCAATGATAAAAATCGATAAAATTAACTTTGAAAAGAGTATTAAAAATAAAATGCTAATCTTTAAAGAAGATTGGTACTTAATCTTTGACAAGTTTTTTATAGTAGTCTATTTATCTGGAATAAGCTTTATGTTTAGTTTTATCATAGTTAAAGAAGAAAAGAAAGAATATTTAATCTTATTGTTACCAATTGCTTTTGTTTTATTTGGAGTATATCGAAAAATTACTGAAAAGAAATTATCTACAATTTGTTTTAGAAAATCAACGGAAGAAAAAAGACAAATTGTTGAAGATTTTTGTACCCAAAAAAAGTTTGAAATTCAGCTTAGCTCCAATAAAGTTGTAATTTTAAAAGAGCAACATGGTTTTGGAAATTATCATCGTTCATATGTTTTTTTATTGGACGATGAGGCTTTTTACTATTGTACGCTAAGAGACAATTTTAGAACTAATTTTCCATCAATTTGGAGTCATTATTTTGTAAAGAGAGACTTTATGAAATTTTTGAAACTAAGAGCTTAATTTTGCCTTCTTGGAACACTTGCTACAAGAGATTTGGGCAATTGGCTTAATTTAAAAATGGTCTTGTATTTGGGAAGTTTAGGCAAATCCAAAAACAAGGCTTAATTTAATCCCAAACCTCTTGTAGCAAGGGAACGTCAGGCTGTGAAAAAACTAAGTCAAAAACAGAAACTATTCAGAGCCTGTCGAAGAAAAAATTCATACAGCTTATTCTTAAATCCTCCTTTTGATTTTATCCAGATTCAGATGTGACCAGTAATTTTACAAAATTGATATGAAAGAAAATTGGCTTTTTATTAAAACTCCAGATCATTACGGAAACCTGGAAATTATTTAGATTGATGATGATAACCCTGATTATTTTATCGTTGAAAAAATAATAAAATCTTTCTAATTAAAAAAGGAAACAAAAATGAAAAGCTAAGCGAGACAGAACATAAATTTATAAATCAAAATCGGATTAGATTTTTCAGAAATGGAAAAATTCATAAAGTTTTAAGCGAGGAAAAGTCTATAACTGATGATTGTGTATTCGAGAATGATTACGAAAAACTTAACACAACAGAAACTGAATTAACAGAAACTGAAATTCAAAATTTAAAGTTTGAGTTTAATTGGAATGGAGAAAAAAAGAATCTTAAGTTCAATGAGATAATTGACTCGCCAGATATACAAGAAATAAATAGACACTTGAATAAAGAAGGAAGTATAATTGTTCTTGATAAAATTAAATGAAACGTTATTTGTCTCTCTTTATATAGACAATTATCTTGACAAACTGATTCCTATAAAATACGTAGACAGACAAAAAATGATTTTATATGGTTTTCCAAAAGAACCTTATGAAATTAATTGTTCAATAATAGAATAAAAATTATGAAAAAACTCCTACTGAACTTGATTTAATTACAATGAAAAAGAAAAAAAAACGTGAAGAATTCCAGGAATAATTAAACCAATAAACAAAAAAATGAGTTTTGACAGAAAAATAAACTCAGCTTTTTCCGAAAAAAAACAATGAAAAAATAACAACGATAAAACAGAAAAGTTGAAACAACTCCTGCCTACTTTTGCCGTCACCCTATGAGCATTCCTAGCAACATAGGGCAAACGAACAAATTATTTTACTTTTATAACAACTTTTCCCTTAGCACGACTTGACTCAACATAAGAAAGTGCTTCATTTGTTTGTTCAAACGGAAATACTTTATCAACTATTGGATGAATTTTTCCAGCTTCAATCAACTTGGTAATTTCGGTTAATTGTTTGCCTTCTGCTCTCATAAATAAGAACTTAAAATTGACATTCAGCTTTTTTGCTTTTCGTCTTACCGACAAACTCAATAACCCCATCAGCATTTGAAAAGGCCAAGCCAAACCAATTTTCTTAGCAAATTCGGCTGTTGGGGGTCCTGTTAATGAAACAAGTGTGCCGCCCGATTTTAGAATTTTTAAAGATTTTTCAAGAATTTCAGCTTCTCTATTGCTATGCAATACCACATCATAATCTTTTAAAATAGTAGCAAAATCTTGCGTTTTGTAATCAATCACTAAATCAGCACCCAGGCTTTTAACCAAAGTAGTATTTGTTGAACTGGTTGTAGTAGCTACAAAAGCCCCAAGATGCTTTGCTAATTGAATAGCAAAAGTTCCCACACCTCCAGAACCTGCTTGAATGAATACTTTTTGACCTTTCTTTAAGTTTGCAATTTCCACCAGCGCTTGCCAAGAGGTAAGTCCGACTAAAGGAACAGAAGCCGCTTCTTCCATCGAAATAGTTTTAGGTTTCAGAGCTAAATCGGTTTCATTAACTGCAATATATTCTGCAAAAGTTCCAATCCTGAAATCGCCTACCCGTGAGTAAACTTCATCCCCTACTTTAAACTTAGAAACTTTATTTCCTACTTTTGTGATAACACCGGCCATATCATGTCCATTAACAAAAGGAGTTTTGTAGGGTAGAAAAAGCTTGAATTCGCCATTTCTGATAAGTGAATCCAATAAATTCACACCAGCACTATCGATTTGAACCAAAACTTCATTTTCGTTTATGCCTGGCGCATTTACATTGTTTAAATGTAATGTTTCTTTTTTGCCGTATTTTTTTACTATGAATGCTCTCATTATTTTTACTTTATAGTTTCTAAATAACTTTTTCGTAATTCATCGCTTCCACTGACTACGTTTCCAAAAAAAGTAGTTTCAGTTTTAATGCCACAAAATTCAAAAATACCTTGTTCAATTACTCTAATTTGCGCTTGGTTCATTTGGGTTTCTTCATAAATAGCTGTTGGTGTATTCGTATTTATGTAAACGTGTGCTGTTTTCCCTGTTAACAAACCAAGTGGTCCATTTTCGGTTATTTGAAATGCAAATCCGTGTGAAAAAGCCCGGTCGATGAATCCTTTTAACATAGCAGGCATTTGTGCCCACCACATTGGGTAAACAATCGTTAAATGGTCTGCCCAGTGTATCAGTTTTTGATAATGCGCAATATCATTAGGCATTTCCTTACCCATAAACATGTGTTCAATATCAGGCATTTCTAAAACCGGATTAAACTTCTCTCCATAAAGATCGATAATTTTAACCTCTTCTCCTCTGTCCTTTGCTTTTTTTTCAACTTCATCAACAATAGCTTTTGTAAAACTTGCAGGATTTAAATGCGAATAAATGATAAGATGTTTCATAATTGTAAATTTTAAAATGTTGTTATTTGTTTAATTGTTTCAGAATACTTTTTTCCAAAATTCCATAAGCAAAATGCTGCATATTAATTAGCATTGTAGTGCCTTTACCCACAATATTTCTAAATTTTGGTTGTTTGGTTTGAATCACTTTAATCACTTTTTCTGCTACAAGAATTGGATCTTCTGCTTTATTTAATAACTCATCAGAAAATTTTTGAATCTTTTTTCTTAAAGCGTTATAGTCGGGAATTTTATTTACAGCAGCAGTTGAATTAGTTATGACATTAGTTTTAAATGCTGCGGGTTCAATCATAGCTACCTCAATATTAAATTCATTCAACTCATATCGCAATGATTTGAAATATCCTTCTAAAGCGTGTTTTGAAGCGGCATAATAGGCTGTATTAGGAAAAGACACAAGCCCTATGATAGAGGTTACTGTAATAATTTTACCTGATTTTTGTTTTCTAAAATGCGGCAATATTGCGTTTGTAACCTTAATAGTTCCCCAGAAGTTGGTTTCTAATTGTTGTCTGCCCAACTCAATAGGCGTTTCTTCCGCAATTCCTGACACATAAAACCCGGCATTATTGATAAGGACATCTAATTTAGAAATTTGTTGAAAAAGCCTTTCTGAAAAAGTACGTATTGATTGCTCTGAATCTAAATCTAATGCTATCATTTTGAACGGCACAGTTGCCGCATACTTTTCAGGATTTCTACTGGTACCAATTACATTAAAGCCCGTTTGATGTAATTGGTTTGCAATTAACAAACCAAAGCCTGAAGATGCTCCTGTAATTAAAATTGTTGGTTTCATTTTATTTCTTTTAAATATTATTTTGTAAGTTCGCTTTCTTTTTGCAAGTGCAAATATATAAACTACTTTTAAAATGCAAGTGAATTTTTTGAAATATTTTTAGAGTGATGGAAAAAAATAAAAAAAGATCAAACTGTCCAATTAGCTGTACCCTTGATATTTTGGGAGATAAATGGTCGTTATTGATAATTAGAGATATGATGTTTCGTCAAAAATCGACTTATGGTGAATTTTTAAAATCGGAAGAAAAAATTGCCACCAATATTTTGGCTTCAAGACTACAAAATCTCGAAGAAAATGAGCTTATTAAAAAGTCAGAACACCCGGAAAGTAAAGCTAAAGTGTTATATAAACTTACACAAAAAGCAATCGATTTATTACCTGTTATTGTAGAAATATATTTCTGGGCTGATAAATATTTTGACGTTCCAACTGACATTAAATCGATGATAAACGATGCCAAAAAAGGAAAAGAGGAATTTATAAAAGCCACAACAAAACACTTAAAAAAACAAATAGCAAGTTAAAAAAAGGTGAACGGATAACAGGTGTTTGCAGTTATCATATCCTAATATCATACTAAACAATATTATCAAACATAAAAAAGATATTAACTCTTTTTGTATTTTTAAACTTCAGTAACATGTACACTCAGGAAGTCAAAAAAATAAATCGAAAAATATGAGTTTTAGTAGCGGTTATTCAAACGTCAACGGTTTGAAGATGTATTATGAAATCTATGGTGAAGGCGAACTTCCACTTGTTTTGGTTCATGGCGGCGGATCGACAATTCAGACAAACTTTGAAAAAATTATTACTTTACTCGAAAAAAAAAGAAAGGTGATTGCCGTTGAGCTGCAATCACATGGGCGAACTAATGACCGAAATTCTGACCTTACATTTGAACAAGACGCCGACGATGTATTCACGCTCTTAAAAAATCTAAATATTAATAAAGCTGATTTTTTAGGTTTCAGTAACGGAGGGACAACAACACTTCAGATTGCGATACGTCATCCTGAAATTACGAATAAAATTGTTTTAGCATCTGCACTTTCAAAACGAAACGGAGTTTTTGATTGGTTTTGGGAGTTCATATCTCAAGCCAGATTAGAGAATATGCCACAGCAATTAAAAGAAGGATATGAAAAAGTTGCAGAGAATAAGGCAGATTTACAAATTATGCATGACAGGGACGTAAAAAGAATGATAAACTTTAAGGACATTCCCGACGAACAAATAAGAGGCATAAAAATCCCGGTTCTAATTATAATTGGAGACAAAGATGTTATTACGCCAGAGCATGCATTAGAATTAAATCGTCAAATTACTGATTCTGAATTAGCTATTATACCTGGAGTTCATGGGGAATATATTGGAGAAATTACAACTTTAAAACCGGACTTTAAAGAAGATGAGTTGATAGTCCCATTAATTGAAAAATTTTTGAATAAACCTAACAACCGCTAACTGAAGTCAGGCAACATGATTTTTTTGTCCAACAGCAACATTTTTCACGTACAATTTTTGTATTGCCGGTAGTACGCAATCCGCTTTTTCGCAGAAATCGCCTGTCAAACCGTTATTCGTAACGCTATGACCTATGAATGATAAAAAAATGAAAAATAAAATTATAAATACTGACAATTCTAAAACGACCATCTTAATCCGATTGATGGTTGGTACGGTATTCCTTTCCGAAGGAATTCAGAAGTTTTTATTTGCAGACAAACTTGGAGCAGGACGATTTGAAAAAATTGGCTTGCCTTTACCTGAATTTTTAGGCGGTTTTGTAGGCAGTTTTGAAATTGTTTGCGGAATTCTAATCCTTATCGGACTCATGACAAGACTGGCAAGTGTGCCCCTCATCATCATAATGTTGGTAGCTATGGGAACAACAAAATCGGAAATTTTAGCTGATAAAGGTTTCTGGGAAATGATGCACGAAAGCAGAACCGATTGGGCAATGCTTTTGGGAAGTATCTTTTTACTCATTAAGGGAAGTGGCTGTTGGTCGGTGGACAAAACTTTTAAAAAAAATGAAGCATAATGCGGATTTAAAAGATATTGCCAGTCTCTTCCTTAAACTCGGCATTATTGGTTTTGGCGGGCCTGCAGCACATATTGCCATGATGCAGGAAGAAGTCGTGACAAAGCGAAAGTGGCTGACCGAACAGCATTTCCTGGACTTAATGGGAGCAACCAACCTAATTCCCGGACCAAACAGCACCGAAATGGCAATCCATATCGGTCACGAAAAAGGTGGCTGGAAAGGGTTGCTAATTGCAGGTCTTTGTTTTATTCTGCCTGCCGTTTTTATAACCGCAATTTTTGCTTTTCTATATAAACAATACGGGCAACTTCCAGAGGTACAACCTTTTATTTACGGGATAAAACCAGCTATAATCGCCATTATTTTGGGAGCTGTCTTTCCATTGGCAAAGAAATCGTTAAAATCGGCTCAGCTGATAATTATTGGGTTACTTGTTTTGCTTGGGGCTTTATCCAGTGTTAACGAAATTTATTTGATGTTTGGAGCTGGTTTTGTTGCTCTGTTTTTGAGATATTTTAGAAATATGAAACGAAATAATCTCAACAGTTTTTTTACTTTGCCAATATTACAAATCACCAGCACGACTGTAATTTCTGCAACCAGCGGCAACTTATTTTGGATTTTTCTAAAGATCGGCGCTATCCTTTACGGAAGCGGATATGTTTTATTTGCATTTCTTGATACAGAATTAGTCTCGACCGGGCTTTTAACACAACAACAATTAATTGATGCCATTGCCGTGGGACAATTCACACCTGGGCCCGTTTTTTCTTCGGTAACATTTATTGGCTACCAGATAAATGGCTGGGTAGGTGCTGTCGTTTCGACAATTGCTATATTTTTACCTTCATTTGTTTTTGTTGCATTGCTCAACCCTATCGTAAAGAAAATGCGAAACTCAAAACCATTTTCTGCATTTTTAGATGCTGTAAATGTGGCTTCTGTGGCCATAATCGCAGCCATTTGTTTTGAAATGGGCAAAGACACCATCACTGAATGGCGGACAATTTTGATTTCGGTTTTAAGTATTACAATCGCATTTGGATACAAGAAATTAAATAGTGCTTTTGTTGTTTTGGGTGGTTCATTAATCGGCTATTTATTGACACTAATATGATGTAAAGAACTCGGCAAAAAAAGTATGAACTTCACAAAAGCAGTTTAGCAAAATGGTTAAATACTAAATTCAACTGCCTTTCTTCAATATAGCTTCTTAATATCACATCGCCAATGCTAAAAACCTCAGTTTGTGAATATGCTTCTTATTCTTAGCTCCGTATAATTGCAAAATTGATGAGCTTTCTACTTTTAATTTTGCCTGACATTTAAGCTTTGGAAATATTATGAAATTATAAAAACTTTATTTCATAACTTAGATTTCTTTTAAAGCAAAAATGCCATGACTAAGAAATCCATAGCCCGAAACTTCTTAAAACTCGCTGCAACAGGGCATTCCCATGAAGCATTCCGTTTACATGTAAGCAAGGATTTTAAACATCATAATGCCTATTTCAAAGGTGATGCCGACACACTAATGCTGGCTATGGAAGAATCTGCAAGAACAAATCCTAATAAAATTTTAAAAATTCATCATATCCTGAGTGATGGTGATATGGTCGCAGTGCATTCACATGTTCAACAAAATTCAACAGATTCAGGCGTAGCTGTGGTTCATATATTTCGTTTTGAATCAGATAAAATAATTGAGCTTTGGGATTTGGGACAGCCTATTCCAAAGAAAAGCATTAATGAAAATGGAATGTTTTAACTAACGAAAAATGGCTAAAATTAAAACTACAGAAACAGACAGCAGCGTGATTGATTTTATTAACACCGTTGCAGAAGATCCTAAAAGGAATGATGTTTTTGAACTTCTGAAAATAATGGAGGAAGTAACCGGCTTTGAACCTAAAATGTGGGGACCTGGTATTATTGGTTTTGGAAGTTATCATTATAAGTACGAAAGTGGACACGAAGGAGAAGCTCCATTAACCGCTTTTTCTCCCAGAAAAGATGCGATTTCACTTTACCTCAGTTCTTCTTTCGAAAATAAAGAGGAACTTCTTTCTAAATTCGGAAAACATAAAGCCGGAAAAGGCTGTATTTATATCAAAAAATTAAGTGATATAAATACTGATATTTTAAAACAAATCATTTCGCTTTCGGTTGACTATTTAAAAAAATCATATCCTTCAAATTAACTCTCATGATTACCACAATAAGTATTATTTTACTTGCCATTCTTTTTTATTTCTTACTGCATCCCCGATTCGGGAAAAAACCTTCTGGCGAAAGACTTGCGTTAATTAAAAAATCGCCTCAATTTAAAAATGGAAGATTCGAAAACATAAGCTTTACTCCCGAACTTGCAGAAGGTTATGGCTATTTTGAAGTTTTGTATGAGTTCTTCTTTAAAAAAGTTGATCGAAAAATTCCAACTGATACTATTCCTTCCACAAAAACCAATTTATCAGAACTTTCTCCTGAGGAAAATATAATGGTCTGGTTTGGTCATTCTTCTTACTTTATTCAACTCGAAGGAAAACGGTTTTTAATCGATCCTGTTTTCAGCGGCAATGCCTCCCCTGTTTATGGCAGTACAAGATCATTCAAAGGAACAGATATTTATACAGCAGATGATTTTCCTGAAATTGATTATTTATTAATTACTCATGATCATTATGATCATCTTGATTATAAAACCATAATGGACTTAAAACCTAAAATAAGAACGGTGATCTGTCCGTTAGGAGTTGGTTCCCACTTTGAGTTTTGGAAATTTCCTGTCGAAAATATTATTGAGAAAGACTGGCACGAAAAAGTAGAATTAGATCAAAACTTAACACTTTATACCACACCATCAAGACATTTTTCCGGCAGAAGTATCAATCGCTGTAATACGCTCTGGACATCATTTGTATTAGAAAGCAAAGATTTCAAAATGTATTTGGGCGGAGACAGTGGTTACGATTCTCATTATGCGCAAATTGGAGAAAAACATGGCCCATTTGATATTGTACTGCTTGATAACGGTCAGTACAATGAAAAGTGGAAATACATTCACAATATGCCTGAAGATGTAATAAATGCAATGAAAGACCTGAAAGCGAAAAGAGCATTTCCTGTACATAATTCAAAATTTCCCTTGTCTCTTCATCCCTGGGATGAGCCATTGGTTAAAATAACAGAATTAAATGCTGCATCAGAAAATCCGATTCCACTTATTACACCCATGATTGGTGAATTAGTTGAACTGAAAAATGAAAAACAACAATTTAAACAATGGTGGAAAGGTGTGAAATAGCCAAAAAAATGAAAAATGTTTTCTGCCTCCAGATTAAGAATAAACCAAAAAGCCCTTAAATGACGATATCAAATTTCAATTTACAGCCGGAGATTTTAGAAAATGAAACCATAAAATTAATTCCGCTTCAGGAAGGTCATTTTGAGGCTTTGTATGAATTAGCCTCAGACCCTTTAGTTTGGGAACAGCATCCTATTAAAGACCGGTATAAAAAAGAAAAATTTATGCCTTTTTTTGAGGCGGCTGTAAATTCAAAAGGTGCTTTTTTAATTTCAGACCGAAAAACAAACGAAGTTATCGGCACTACACGGTTCTATGATTACAATCCTGAAAAATCTAATGTAGGGATTGGTTATACTTTTATTGGTAGAAAATTCTGGGGCGGCCCTTATAATGCAGCAACAAAAAAGCTGCTGATTGATTATGCTTTTGAAACCGTTAGTTCTATCCTTTTTCATGTTGGCGCAGAAAATATCCGTTCTCAAAAAGCTGTGTTAAAATTGGGCGCGGTAAAAATAAACGAAATGTTTTTTCCTCATAATGGGATCGATTTACCTCACTTCGAATATGAATTGCGTAAAGAAAAAAGTTAAAAATGAGTATTTTTGCCGCTAAATACAAGTCATAGGCACTAAGATCTTAGTTCTTAATTTATGACTATAACCTGTAAATAAAAAAATAATGAAAAGAATAACAGTCTTTTGCGGATCCAGTTTCGGTACTGAAGAAATTTACACACAACAAGCAGTATTATTAGGAGAAACATTAGCAAAGCAAAATATAGAATTGGTTTATGGCGGTGCGAATGTAGGTTTGATGGGTGCAGTTGCAGATGGCGTTTTAAATAACGGTGGAAAAGCAATTGGAGTCCTGCCTGATTTTTTAAGATCAAAAGAAATTGCGCATCTGGGGTTAACGGAACTTATTCTGGTTGAAAGCATGCACGAAAGAAAAACCAAAATGAATGATTTATGCGATGGTGTCATTGCACTGCCTGGTGGATTTGGAACCCTTGAAGAGCTTTTTGAAATGCTTACCTGGGCTCAATTAGGACTGCATAAAAAACCAATCGCAATTTTAAACATCAACGGTTTTTATGATTCCCTGATTCAACTAACTGAAAATATGGTGAGCAAAGGCTTATTGAAAGACGTGAATCAGCAGATGCTTTTAGTAAGTGATAACATTGATGATTTACTGAATAAAATGAAGAATTACAAAGCTCCAACTGTTGGAAAATGGATTGAAAAAGAAGAAGTTTAGTCACTTTTGACAGGGTGATTTTTAGTTTTTAACACAATTTCCGGAATAACTTTCTTATCTTGTGGCTCCAAAAAACTGAAAATCCGTTATCAAAAATGAAATATTTAAAAGCCTATTACCTTCTATTCGCCCTTATTATATCTGTAAATTTAATAAATGCTCAGGATACTGATACCGGAAACTGGTTTATGTATTTTGGAAATCAGGCCATCAACAAAAAATGGAACTGGCATAATGAAGTACAATACCGTAATTATAATTTTGCAGGAGATACTCAGCAGCTATTATTAAGAACGGGAATTGGCTACAATCTTACCGAAAACAATAACAATATTTTGTTAGGTTACGGTTTTATCAATTCACAAAATTATATTCCCGGAACTGATGATAAGAAAGGCAATAACGAACATCGTATTTTCCAGCAGTTTATAACACGCCAAAATTTTGGAAGGATTTATCTGCAACACCGTTATCGCGTGGAAGAACGCTTTTTGGAAAATGATTTTCAAATGCGTTTTCGTTATTTTTTAGCTTTGAATGTCCCAATAAATAAACCCAAAATGGAAGACAATGCCTTTTATTTTTCAGCCTATAACGAAATTTTCATAAACGCAGAATCTCCTGTTTTTGACAGAGACCGTCTTTATGGCGCATTAGGTTATATGATCAATAAGAATTTCAGGGTTGAAGCTGGTTTTATGCGACAAATACAGGAAAAAACCGGACGAAATCAATTTCAGATTGCAGTTTACAATTCTATACCTTTTAACAGTAGTAAATAACCTTTTAAAATCTGTAGATATGGCAACAGTAAATAATAATTTTGCAAAAGCCGAAATGTTGATAAGAAAACCTGTCTCAGAAGTTTTTCAGACTTTTATTAACCCTGAAATTACCAGTAAATTCTGGTTTACTAAAGGATCCGAAAAATTAGAAGAAGGTAAATCAGCTCAATGGTCCTGGGAGATGTATGGTTTCTCTCTTACTATTTTTACTAAAGTAATTGAAGAAGATAAACGAATTGTAATTGAATGGGGAAATAGCGGAGAAGAGACCATTGTAGAATGGATTTTTAATGCTTTGGATGAAAAAGAAACTTTTTAGCATCACTAATTATAATTTCAAAGGTGATGCTGATACAATACTCTCTGAAGTTCGCAATTCTACTGAAGGTTTCACATTGGTTTTAGCCGGTGCAAAAGCTTTTTTGGAGCATAACATTCAGTTGAATTTAGTCCTGGACAGATTTCCAAAAGGTTTGAGTTAATCAACTAAAAATAAAGTCATGGCAGCTGTACCTATTTCTAAACCAGCAAATGTTGATGAATATATTGGATGTTTCCCAAGCGATGTTCAGGAAGTATTAGAAAAAATCCGAATGACAATTCACAAGGCAGCTCCTGATGCTAAGGAAAAAATCAGTTACTCCATGCCGGCATTTGAACAAAACGGAATTGTGGTGTACTTTGCCGCATTTAAAAATCACATTGGCCTTTATGCATTGCCAAGCGGTCATTCAGCATTTAAAGAAGCTCTTTCTAAATATAAATCGGGCAAAGGCTCTGTACAATTTCCATTAAATCAGTCAATACCATTCGATTTAATTACCAAAATTGTAAAATTCAGAGTACAGGAAAATCTTGAAAAAGTAAAAAGTAAAAATAAATAATCGATTATGAATTTATCTGAACATTACAATACGCTTTTCAAAACATCATCTGAACTGATTTTATCTGAAACTTATTCTATAGATTCTAAAATTAGGGATGATTCAGATAAAAGATTTGGCGTTACTTTGCTAATTCGCCCGAATGATGAAATAAAAAATAATATTCAGGCATTCCTAAAAGAAATAAAAAAAGCAGAACCGGAGCAATACTACTATCCAAATGCTGATATTCATATAACTGTTCTATCCATTATTTCGTGTACTGAAGGTTTTACACTGAATCAGTTTCCTACGTCACAATACGTTGAAATTATTGAAAAAAGCCTGGTAGATATAAATGAAATAGAGATAGAATACCGGGGCGTTACGCTATCTCCCTCAGCGATAATGGTTCAGGGTTTTCCATCTGATGATTCATTGAATACCTTCCGTAGTAAATTACGCGAAAACTTTAAAAAATCTTCCCTACCGCAAAGTATGGACAGCCGTTACACTTTAACCGCTGCGCATTCGACAATTATGCGCTTTCAGAATAAATTACAAAACCCAAAAAAGCTTATTGAAATTGTTGAAAAATTCAGAAATCACAATTTTGGAAAATTCACCGTCGATAAAATTGAATTAGTTTTTAACGACTGGTATCAGCGTGAAAAGAACACTGTAAATATGTGCGATCTTTATCTGAAATATTTTTAGGCTTGTTTTCTTTTTAACCTTTTTTCAAAATATTTCCTAATCCTTTTCCAATCTGTTCAATCGCTTCTATACCTTTTGTCAATGGAGTTGCGGTAAAGTCTTCATAAGCATCCATTGCACTTTCTTTTCGCCCATCCTGTGGGTAAACCAGGATCAGGTTATTATCACTGAAGGATTTTTCAAATTTCTGTGGCAATTTATCAAAGATAGACTGATAAGAAACAGACCCTTTTCTTGACAGATTAAACACAATCAAATCTGTTGGTTTAATTTCATCCGAAATAGCTTCAAAATCATCCCAGTCTAAAATACTTTTGAAAGCCAGTTTTGTATTTAATTTCAGGTTATTCACTATTTGCTGAATTGCCTGATATGTTTTATATTCCCCATAAATAACTATCTGAGTGCTTAATTCCTGTGCTAACCTGCATATTTTCTGGATTAAAGGCTGAAATCCGATTCCTCTTTCAGAAAAAGGCGGACAAATGAAAACCAGTCTTTTCTCTTCGACAAAAGGTTTTTGAAACCTGCAGATAAAAAGGTTTTTATCAACATTATTGATGATAGAATCAACATTTTCTCCAAAAATCTTGTCGAGAAAACCTGTTTTTCTTGGCCATCCAATGATTACAATATCAGACATAATTTCTTTGGAGGTCCTTGCTATACCACTAGCCGGATTGTGATCTATTCTTGCAATGGTATTGATCTTAATTTCAGAAGCAGATCCCTGAATAACAAATTTATCAACTGCTTTTTGATATTTTAAAATATTAATTTCGGCCTGATCATTATTAGGAACAATGGTCAATAATGTGACTGGATTGGCTGATTTTTTGTCCTTGATTAAAAGAGCAAAATCCAGTAAAGGTTCCGTTGCCGATGTTTTGGCTAAGGGAATTAAAATGTGTTCATCTAAAATCTGATCTTTATGAGCATCCTGAGGAGAAATCTCTTCTTCACAAATCGCAATTTTTTTAGCGGCTTTTTCGGTAGCAAAAGAAGCGACAATGCAGGTAATCAATATTAAGATAATAGTTCCGTTTAATATATTCTCATCCAGAATATTTGCTTTAAATCCAACCAAAATGACTGCCAGTGTAGCCGCAGCATGTGCACTGCTTAATCCGAAAATGAGCTGTCTTTCAGTTTTCGTGTATTTAAAAACAATCTGCGTAAAAAATGCGGCAATCCATTTTCCAAAAATAGCTACTACACTCAAAGTTGCAGCAACAATAAGAGCTGTTGGACCACTTAAAATCACACTGATATCAACAAGCATCCCCACAGAAATCAGAAAAAACGGAATGAACAAGGCGTTCCCAATAAACTCAATCCTGTTCATTAAAGCAGAAGAGTGCGGAATTAAAGGATTTAAAGCCAAACCTGCCACGAAAGCACCAATAATAGGCTCTACTCCTGCTACTTCGGCTAAAAATGCAGCAAAGAAAACTACAGAAAGGACAAAAATATAATGCGCATGTTTTTCACTTTCCAGTTTTTTAAAGAACCATTTTGCTACTCTTGGAATCACCAGAAACATGATGGCTGAAAATATAGCCAGTGAAATGGTTAATTTTATCCAGAAAGCCTGATTAAGATTTCCCTCACTGCTTCCCATAATGACGGCCAGAATAATCAAAACAGCTGTATCTGTCAGAATAGTTCCTCCGACAGTTATAGCAACCGCCTGATTTTTAGCTATACCTAATTTACTTACGATCGGATATGCCACCAACGTGTGCGTTGCAAACATACTTGCGGTTAAAAAACTGGCGTTAAAATCATATTGTAGTAAATAATAACAAACCGGAAACCCAATAGTAAGTGGAAAAATAAAAGTAAAAAATCCGAATAATAAACTTTTGTTGCGGTTTGCTTTAAACTCATTCATGTCGAGTTCAAGACCTGCAATAAACATAATATAAAGCAATCCAATAGTTGAAAATAAATCGACTGCGGAGTTTTTGGCCAGAATATTAAGTCCGTGAGGCCCAATTACCACACCTGAAATAATCAAACCAATAATTCCCGGAATATTAATTTTTTTAAGTAAAATGGGACTTAATAAAATTATGAAAAGTATCAACGAAAAAATTAATACGGGATTGTTAAGCGGTAGTTCAAATTCTTGTATTAAATGCCTGAAAAATTCTATCATAGTGTAATTTTAGCTGCTGGGTATCTTATTGCTTAAGTCAAACCAGATACTCAAAGTTGCCGTTTATATCAATTTTTAAAAAACTAAAAAGCGAGTTTTTTAGAGAAATTCCCTTTACAAAAATACCCAAAAAGGGCTGAACTTTTTATCAAAGTCCTATATTTACTAATTAATTTTATTTCATTGATAAATTATTATTATTTAATATATTTTTTAACAAAACTGCAACATTAACAAATAAAAAAGAAACTTCTTTGCATTATTCAATTATCTTTGTTTGAATAAAATTGGAACAATGGAAGAATGTATTTCTGTTTTCGACATGCTTAAAATTGGCGTTGGCCCATCAAGTTCCCATACACTGGGACCCTGGAGGGCAGCGGAGCGTTTTTTAAAAGAACTGAGAGCGCAATCCATTTTAGATCAGATCACTAAAGTCAAAGTTGATCTTTACGGGTCACTTTCCCTTACAGGAAAAGGCCATGCTACCGATTTAGCAGTTATGCTGGGGCTAAGCGGTCAGGACCCCGAATATATCCCGATAGAGAATATTTCAGGAATTATTAAAACAATTGAAACCAAAAACGAGATTGTTTTGGGCAATGAGCTTACAATTCCGTTTTATTTTCTTCAGGATATTGTTTTCAATAAAGACTTCCTTCCATTCCATGCCAACGGATTAAAATTTACAGCTTATAAAGATGATAATGCTGAATACGAATCTACTTTCTATTCTATCGGTGGCGGTTTTGTAGTGAAAGAAGAACGCACCAATGCCATAAATAAGATTGCCATTAAATGTGCTTTTCCATTCATGATCGATAATGCCGATGACTTATTGAAATATACCATTCAGGAAAACAAAAAGATTTCTGAAATTGTATATGAGAATGAAAAATCGATGCGCTCTGAAGAAGCAATTCATACAGAATTAATGCGAATCTGGAAAACCATGCTGGAATGTATGTACATTGGCTGCCACTCTGAAGGAATCCTTCCGGGAGGACTGAATGTTCGCAGACGAGCTTTTGATATGCACCAGAATCTGATTGGTTTATCTAATTATAATAATCCGCAATCCTGGCTGGAAGAAATCAGGAAAACCGAAGTAAAATTTCGTCAGATTTTAAAATGGGTAAGCTGTTTTGCTTTGGCTGTTAATGAAGTCAATGCATCATTAGGACGCGTTGTTACGGCTCCTACAAACGGTAGCGCAGGCGTAATTCCGGCTGTTTTAATGTATTATTTAGTTATCGAAAACCATAATGCAAGTGAAAAAGAAATCAAACAGTTTTTGATGGTAGCCGGAGAAATAGGAAGTTTGTTCAAACAGGGTTCTACAATTTCTGCAGCAATGGGCGGATGCCAGGCCGAAATTGGCGTTTCGTCCTCAATGGCTGCTGCTGCACTTTGCGAATTAATGGGCGGAACTCCTGCCCAGGTTTTAATGGCTGCCGAAATTGCCATGGAGCATCATTTAGGTTTAACCTGTGACCCAATTGGCGGTCTGGTTCAGATTCCGTGTATCGAAAGAAATACAATGGGTGCCATAAAAGCCATCAACGCAGCCGAACTTGCGCTTGAAACCGATTCTAAAAATGCGAAAGTGCCACTGGATAAAGTAATCAATACCATGTGGGAGACGGCAAAAGATATGAATTCAAAATATAAAGAAACTTCAGAAGGCGGTTTGGCAATTGCAGTAAATATGGCCGATTGTTAGTATAATATTGCTTAATTTCGCAGAAAAATTTCGTTTTAAAGAAAATCAACTTTAAGACTATTCAAAAAAACTAAAAAAAGTATCAATGTCAGCAGCAAAAAAAGATTATAAAAGAATCACTACAAAGTCGTTAATCGAAATGAAAAGCCATGGAGAAAAAATTTCTATGCTGACGGCTTATGATTATACAATGGCAAAAATTGTTGATACTGCAGGTGTAGATGTAATTTTGGTAGGCGACTCTGCTTCAAATGTAATGGCGGGACATGAAACTACCCTTCCTATTACTTTAGATCAAATGATTTACCACGCTTCATCAGTTGTCCGTGCAGTTGAGAGAGGTCTTGTGGTGGTTGATTTACCTTTTGGAAGTTATCAGTCTGATCCTAAAGAAGCTTTGCGCTCTGCTATCCGAATCATGAAAGAAAGCGGCGGGCATGCTGTAAAACTTGAAGGTGGAAAGGAAATTAAAGAATCTATCCGAAAAATATTAAATGCTGGAATTCCTGTAATGGGCCATTTAGGTTTAACACCTCAGTCCATTTACAAATTTGGTACTTACAGTGTTCGCGCCAAAGAAGATGAAGAAGCCGAAAAACTGATTGAAGATGCCAAAATGCTTGAAAAAGTGGGGTGTTTTGCAGTAGTGTTAGAAAAAATACCTGCTGATTTAGCAGAAAAAGTAGCCAAAAGTATTTCTATCCCGGTTATCGGAATTGGAGCCGGAGGTGGTGTTGACGGACAGGTTTTGGTAATCCATGATATGTTAGGAATGAACAATGAATTCAGCCCGCGTTTCCTTCGCCGTTATCTGAATTTGTATGAAGAAATGACCAAAGCAATAGGTCAGTATGCTGCTGATGTGAAATCGAAGGACTTTCCTAATGAGAAAGAGCAATATTAATATAGAGATTGTTCGATTTTTGGAATATTCGATTTTTAGATCAGAAAGATTAGTATCAGACTTAATAAAACAGAACTATTTATAAATATTTACAATGCATCGATTTAAGGATTTAGAAATTTGGAAATCAAGTAGAAAATTTTGTTCTGAAATTTATAGTGTAACTTCTGATTTTCCAGATGCTGAAAGGTTTGGGTTAGTAAATCAACTTCGGCGTGCCTCTGTTTCTATTCCTTCAAATATAGCTGAAGGCTGTTCGAGAAGCAGTAATAAAGATTTTTCAAGATTTCTTGAAATTGCTATTGGTTCGATTTTTGAAATCGAAACTCAGTTATTGATTTCTTTTGATTTAGGTTATATTGATCAAATGAAATTAGACGAATTATGTCTTAATTTAGATAAAATTGTAAAAATGACTTCTAAATTTAAATCAACATTAATTTAATCTTCGTCTTTCGATCCTAAAATCCAATAATCTAAAAATCAATTTTGAAAATAATTTCCAATAAAAATAATCTCCAAATCCTCCACGAAGACAACCATATTATTGTAGTCAATAAACGTGTAGGCGATATTGTTCAGGGCGACAAAACAGGCGACAAACCTTTATCTGATATTGTAAAAGAATACATCAAAGAAAAATATAATAAACCCGGCGATGTTTTTCTGGGTGTAATTCATAGGCTAGACCGTCCCACAACGGGGATTGTGGTATTTGCCAGAACCAGCAAGGCATTGTCAAGAATGAATGAATTGTTTAGCAACCGTGAAACTAAAAAAACATATTGGGCTATTGTAAAAAATAAACCTCAGGAACAAGCAGCTAAACTCGTTCATTATCTAAAAAGAAACGAAAAGAACAATACTTCAAAAGCGCATTTGAAAGAAGTTCCGGACAGCAAAGTGGCCAGTCTGGATTATAAAATTATTAAAGAGCTCCAAAATTATACTGCTTTAGAGATTAATCTTCATACCGGGCGCCATCATCAAATCCGTGCCCAGTTATCTGCTATTGGCTCTCCCATAAAAGGTGATTTAAAATATGGGGCTGACAGAAGCAACCCTGACGGAGGGATTCACCTGCATGCCCGAAAATTAGTTTTTATCCATCCCGTTTCAAAAGAAAGCATCACTATAACAGCGCCAACTCCGGATGAAACGATCTGGAATGCTGTATGATTTTTATGATTTAATTGTCAGATTTTCAATTTATATCCGTTAACTTGCATAGCCAAAATTTAAGTTTTCACTAAAATGGACTACAAAAACGATATAAAGTACCGAAAAGAAACGCTTAAAAAATTACTTTTCAATATTCAGAAGGATGAGGATTTAATTGTGAAAGCCTTGTTTGATGATTTTAAAAAACCGGAATTTGAAGCTGTTTTAACAGAAACTAATTATGTTATTTCAGAATTAAAAAACACCATCAAAAATATTGACAAATGGGTGAAACCCATACGTGTTTTTCCTTCCCTGCTCAATTTTCCTTCTACCGATTTCATTTATAAGGAACCTTACGGAAACGTATTAGTCATAGCTCCCTGGAATTATCCTTTTCAACTTGCTTTATGTCCCTTGATTTCTGCAGTTGCTGCCGGGAATAAAGTGGTTTTAAAACCTTCAGAACTTACTCCGAATACAGCTGGCATCATTGCCAAAATCATTGAAAAATCATTTCACATCAATCACGTGGAAGTTGTTCAGGGCGGTGTTGAAGTCTCTGATCAGCTGCTGGCCAAACGATGGGATTATATTTTCTTTACCGGCAGTGTTCCGGTTGGCAAAATTGTAGCCAAAGCTGCTGCAGAACATCTCACGCCCATCACCTTAGAATTAGGAGGCAAAAATCCGTGTGTCATTGATCAGACCGCTAATTTAAAACTGGCTGCCAAGCGTATTGTCTGGGGAAAATTCATCAATGCCGGACAAACCTGTATTGCCCCGGATTACATTCTTATCCAAAAAAACATGAAGATCAATTTTATTACGTATCTGATTGAAGAGATTATCCTGGCTTATGGAAAGAAAATAAAGAATTCCCCTGATTATGCCCGGATCATCAACAGTAAAAACTGGGTACGCCTAACCGGTATGATTGCTTCAGAAAAATTAATTTTTGGAGGAGAATCGGATGCTAATGATTTTTACATTTCGCCAACTCTTATTGATGAACCTGCATTAGACAGTCTTGTCATGAAAGAAGAAATTTTTGGTCCGATATTACCGATTTTAGTTTATGAATCTGAGAATGATATTGATACGCTAATAAGCCAATATGAAAAACCGCTGGCATTTTATATTTTCAGCGAAAATGATTCTTTTGCTAAAAAAATGATTAAACGCTATTCTTTTGGTGGCGGCTGCATCAATGATACTGTCGCTCATTTTACCAATAAACGGCTGCCTTTCGGAGGAGTAGGCCATAGCGGAATGGGTGCTTATCACGGAAAACTAAGTTTTGATGTTTTCTCCCATCACAAATCAATTGTCAAAAAAGCCAACTGGCTTGATCTCCCTATGCGTTATGCTCCTTACAAAGATAAATTAAAGGCGATTAAGAAATTGTTAGACTGCATTTAAAAGCTCTAAAGCCAGTCTTGTACTATTATACCATATTATGAAATGGAATTGATTAAAAGTACTATATTTACGTTTAAATAATACATTTATAACACTGAAAGTACAAAACAATTCCAGTCAATATGAAATCTACTCTTAATCAAATCGAAGACATAAAAAACAACGGATATTCTTTAGATTTTTCGAATGTTTTTAATCATGCTTTTGAGAATTATAAAAAGATAGCCGTTTATGCAGGACTTATTTTATTAGTCGTTTCTATACTATGCTTTTTCCTTGGAGGCGGCATATTAGTCGCATTATACGGAGCTGAACACTTCAACAAAGAATTTTTTGAAAGTTTACAACACAATCAGCCACAGGGAACAACCCTACTAATCTACACACTAGTTATTACTTTTATAACTGCGCTTATGACTCCTTTTACTGCAGGATTTTTGAAAATGGCAGACAGTGCTGACAAGGATGAAGCCTTTAATTTCTCTACCGTTTTTACGTATTACAAAGCTCCTTATTTTTCACGTCTTTTTATTACTGCTTTATTGATTGGCCTAATCAGCGGAGGTATTTCTGTGGTATTCAATCTTATTGGAATTCCCGCTATCGATAGTATTATTGCCATCATTATTTCATTGTTTACCTCCATGACTGTCCCGCTCATCGTTTTTGGAAATTTAAATGTAACAGATTCAATAAGATCCAGTATTATCATTGTTGGCAAACAGCCCCTTGTTATTGCCCTGCTATTTATAGTGGCCGGAATTGGTGCAGCAATTGGCTTTATTGGTTGCTGTATTGGTGTGGTATTTACCATTCCCATTACGTATTCTGTAAAATATGCTATATACAGTGCTATTCTGGAAATTGATAACCCGGACTCCATTGATGCCATCGGCCAGTCTGATCTGGAATAGATAGAGATTATTTAAAAAAACCAAGACCTAAATTCTATGGTATCCAGCTGTAGTTTTTTAATTTTTTTATTTTCCCGGCTGTCCCTTTTTGGAAGCGGCCTGAAATCATTTGGGATACATTATTTTTTAAAATCCAGTCCTGTTTTTTACGAAAACCCTAAATTAATCATGTTAGAGATATGCCTGATTGCTTTTATGGGATTCCTCATTTACCAATTTTTTAATATCAAAAATAAAATTGGCTCTTTCATCGAAAAAAATAAGGAAAAAGAAGTTTCGCATAAAGAATATCAGCTGTACCTTTTGTTTTTCAGTATTACTATTATTGTAATCGAAATCATTAATGAAATTTTTAAATTACGTCCCCACAGTCTTTTGTATGTCAATTTAACGATTGGCGGTTCGATTTTATTATTTTATTATCTGGCGATTAAAATTGAATATCTAAGAAATAAGATTTCAGTCTTTTTTATTTCCATATTCATATTATTCACGGGACACATTGCACATAACATTATCATTCAGCCCCATGATATTGTTCCTATTATTGCCCTTTTAATTACTTTTTATTTTTCGTACAGCGTCCTGAGACCTATCAAAATTTACTGGTACTATACCGCGGCTCTATTTCTCTTTCATATCATCACTCTGGCTTTTGATTTCATTCCGATGAAATCTTCTGTTTTACTTCTCAGCTATTCCCTGGTCATTTTTGTGATTAATCAGGTTAAATATGCTATTTTTCTGAATACCCGTGACAATTTCAGGTTTACCAACGAGATCGTGCATAAAGGAAGCTCCCTGACCATCGCCACCAATAAAAAAGGCGAACTTATTTTCTGCAGCGAATCCATCACGGAAATCCTGGGTTATACGCCTGATGAAGTTATGGGAATGGGGTTCTGGCAGCTTACAGAAGACCCTGATTTTATTGGCGAACAATTTCTGGACCATTATCAGGACGACATTTTGTACACACGGAAATTAAAATGCAAAAATGGTGATTACAAATACATACAATGGAAAGACAAACGTTTTTCTGAAGACTTATTTATTGGCATTGGACAGGATATCACTGAGCAGATCAAACTTCATGATCAGTATAAAAACCTGATCCAGACTGCTGCAGATATCATTTTTGAAATCGACACTGATGGCAATTTTACTTTTATAAACGAATTTGCCTTTTCTGTTTTACATTATACCGAAAAAGAAGTCATCACTAAACATTATGCTAATTTTATCCATCCTGCTTATCGAAAAAAAGTTGCCGATTTTTATAAAAACCTTGAAGAAAAGGAATTTAATTATGACACTATTGAATTCCCTATTTTAAAGAAAAACGGCGACGCCATATGGATATCCCAAAAGGTCATCATCCGAAAGAACGATATAGGAGACACTATCGGTTTTGCCGGTATCGCCAGGGATATTACCGAGCTCAAGAACAATGAAAAGGAAAAACGAATCAGGCTTGAAAAAATTGAGGCTTATACCCTTTCTACCAAAAAATTATCCACTACCGATTTTAGCCATTATGAAAGCTTACACAGCGTAATCGATTTTATTGTTGAAGAGGCTGCTGTTTCAAAAGCCAGCAGAATCAGCTTCTGGAAATATTATAATAATAACATTATCTGCAAAAATATTTACAGCCAGGACAAATTTGATGTTTATTACAAAGAGGTCATGGACAAGGCCTCCTATCCTATTTATTTTGAGACGTTAGAAAACAAAACAGTCATTAACGCCAGCGATGTATTCAATACAATGGAAACCTCTGAATTTCAGAAAGCGTATTTTATCAAAAACAAGATACAGTCAATGCTGGACGTACCTATTTTTTTTAATGGAAAACTGGCAGGGGTTGTATGTTTTGAGAGCACTTTAAGAAAAAGGGAATGGGATAATGAGGACATTAATTATGCCCGTACCATTGCTGACATAATCTCGCTTGCCATATCATCACAAATGCGTTTAAAGGCCGAGCGGAAATTAGAATTGAAAAGCCAATTATTGTCTGCCTTAGCCCTTTGTACCGAGAAATTCTTACTGAGCAAAACAAGTGAAGAAATGTTCAAAGAGACCTATAATATCATTGGAAAAGTCGCACATGCCGATCATATTTATTATTATGAGAAAGATTTTCACACCAATACTATTAGCCAAAAATATAAATGGTCAAGAGCAGAGAATCCTGATGAAATCATTATTCTTCAGAATTTTACAGAAGACAACTTAAAAGAAATTATCGAAAAAGCAGAAAACAAGAAAATCCTCAATATCCTGACGCGACAACTTGGAGATACGTTTTTTAAAAATTTACTTGAAACACATCATATAAAATCGATACTAATCCTGCCTTTATATGTTGAGGATGTTTTTAGCGGATTTATAGGTTTTGATGACTGCCATACGGAATATAAGTGGTCTGAAGAAGAAATCTATATTTTTCAAACCCTTGCCAATAATATATCTTCTGCTTTGGAGAGAAACCGAAACCAGAGCAAAATTATTGAAAGTGAAGAGAAATTTAAGCTGATTACTAATAATATCCCCGGTACGGTTTACTTGTCTAAATTTGACGCCTTTTCTACTAAAATATTCCTTAATGACCAGATTTTTAACCTTACCGGCTATTCAAAAGCGGAATTCCTTGAGAAAAATCTGTCTTTCCTATCCCTCATACACCCCGATGACAAAGATGAAGTTATTGATAGCCAGTTCCAAAACTTAAAAAGAGGAAACGCACTGCACAACACCTACCGGATCAAGCGCAAAACAGGAGAATATATCTGGATTGAAGAATTTGGGGATGTCATTAAAAAGGGCGACGAAATTGAATTTGTGGGCGGCATCTATTTTGACATTACCAATAAAAAACAAACCGAGGATGCCATAAAAGCGAAACAGCTTGCAGAAGCTGCGAGTAAATCAAAATCGGATTTTCTTGCCAATATGTCACATGAAATCCGAACGCCGCTTAATGGCATTATTGGTTTTACCGATCTTCTCATGAAGACCGAACTTGGGGAAATCCAGGAAAAATATATGACTACCATTAACCAGTCTGCCCATTCGTTACTGGAAATCATCAACGATATCCTTGATTTTTCTAAGATTGAGGCTGGAAAACTAGATTTGTTTATCGATTTGTACGATATCCATAAAATTGTAGGCCAGGTTTTTGACCTGATTGTATATGAATCTAACCTAAAAAAACTGGATTTAAAACTTCATATCGCCCCGGACGTTCCCCAATACATCTGGACTGATATTGTACGGCTTAAACAGATCCTGATCAACCTGCTGTCTAATGCAGTAAAATTTACCCACCAGGGTTCTATCACAGTCAATGTAGTCGTTTTAGAAAAAAAAGAAGATGGTATCTGCATCATACGATTTTCTGTAACTGATACGGGCATCGGTATTCTAAAACAAAACAAAAATAAAATCTTTCAGGCTTTTTCGCAGGAAGACAGTTCTACCACACGAAAATTTGGGGGAACCGGACTTGGGCTTACCATCTCGAACCACCTGCTTGCCCTTATGGAAAGCCGTCTGCAGCTTAAAAGCAAAATAAATAAGGGAAGCACTTTTTATTTTGACCTGACCCTAAAAACGAGCACATATAACAACAACGAAAACTACAATACCGATTTCAAACATTTTAATACCAAAGCAGTACAAATTCCTGCCAGTACCCATACGGCCAAATTGACTTTTATGATTGCCGAGGACAACAAGGTCAATATGTTGCTGCTTAAAACCATTATCAAAAACCTGTACCCAAATGCCAACATCCATGACTGTGAAAATGGCTATGAAGCTTTAAAAGTATTTGAGACTATCACCCCTGACCTCATTTTTATGGACATCCAAATGCCTATCATGAACGGCTATGAAACCGCCGTAGCCATTCGTAATTCCCTCAACGGACAACAAGTCCCTATTATTGCCGTGACGGCAGGTACTGAAAAGGAAGAACGTAATAAATGTATTACCTCGGGCATGAATGATTATATACCCAAACCAATCATGAAAGGTTCCGTAGAAGAAATCTTAACAAAATGGCTGAAATAATTCCTTGTTTTTATTAGCCAATTGCTTAAAAAAAATATAAATTAGTATTGGATAAATTCCCCAATTAACTTAAAAATATATTCTTTTATGAAATGGTTAGGAAGAAGACAAAGTGACAATGTTGAAGACAGAAGAGGTTTCTCTGGAGGAAAAGCGGTTCTGGGAGGCGGTGTTATCGGGATTATTATTTTACTGCTGAATGTTTTTGGGGGTGAAACCGGCAAAACTGTAGGAAGTGCTTTAGAACAACTTCAAGGCAGCCCGCAACAAACTGAGACAGCAGCCCCGTTAAGTACAGCCGATAAAGAAATGGGCGATTTTGTGCGTGTTGTACTAGCTGATAACGAAGACATCTGGGGTAAAATCTTTGCTGAAAACGGCATGACTTATAAAAACCCTAAACTGGTACTTTTTAGAGGATCTGTGCAAACTGCCTGCGGTGGTGCCTCTTCGGCATCAGGCCCTTTTTACTGTCCGGGGGATCAGAAAGTGTATATGGACCTTGATTTTTTTGATGAGCTCAAAACTAAGTTTGGTGCGAAGGGAGGTGACTTTGCCATTGCCTATGTTATTGCCCACGAAATAGGCCATCATGTGCAAACCCTACTTGGCACCTCAGCCAAAATGCGTGAAGCCCAGGAAGGAAAAAGCGAAGCCGAGGCCAATAAATTATCTGTTGCCCTGGAACTACAGGCTGATTTTTATGCCGGAGTATGGACCCATTACAATAAGGAAAACCTGGATACCGGTGATATTGAAGAAGCGCTAAGTGCTGCGAATGCCGTTGGGGATGACGCTATCCAAAGTAAAATGCAAGGCCAGGTTGTACCCGATTCCTTTACACACGGTACTTCTGAGCAGCGTATGTACTGGTTTAAAAAAGGATTTAGCAGCGGTGATTTTCATCAGGGAAATACATTTAACGAAGTGAGATAATATTTAAACCAACCATAATTAACCAGTAAAAGCATGATCTTAAAGTCATGCTTTTTTATTTAAAACTAAAAAATCCATTTTACAAATTGCAAAATGGATTTTTGATAATAATTATCTATTCCTTGATTTAGAAACTAATTCTCTATAAATAATCGATACGGAAACACATTTGAAGATTTGTTCATTAGGTTTTTCATATAGCTTTCACACAAATAATCCCACTCTGTTACTGATAAAGATTCTTTTTCTGCCTGATTGGTTTTTATATGAATATCAACAGTACGGCTAAAACCTGCTTTACTTGAAATTTCTTTTCGGGTGCCTTTTTCAATTTTTACATCATTAATATAACTTTTAAAATGATTAAAACTAAATGCTTTTATATCTGCAAAAGTTACTATCCTTCCCCTTGTCAACAGAGCATTTCTGTATTCTAAAATTCGGTCTTTATTGTTTTGTTTGTTTGTCCCTCCTACTGTATTGGTAACCAGGATTGTTTCCTTACTCATAAAAAACAAATCATCTTTGGCTTCCAAAACCGTTCCGGCTTTAATGTCATTACCGTCTTCTGCACAAGTTGACCAATAACTGATTGTAAATGTTTTCCCGGAAGATTCATTCACTTTAGGTTTAATCATTAAATAAGGGTCATTATTTTTAGAAAAATTACTTTCTTTAGCTTGCTGTTCAACAGAGGCTAGTAATTGATTAATCTCTATCAAAGAACTATTCATAAAATCTTTTCCTAAACCAGCAAAAGAAGAACTTTCATCTTTTAATAAGTCCAATACATTCTGAAGCAGTTCTGAAGCTGACCTGGAATCAAACCTCGAAACTCCTCCTGTACGTAATACCGCATTTCCTTCTTCGAGTACACCATCGCTAAAATCTTTAATTTCATAATGATTTGCATATGTATCCACAACCGCATCAACATCCAGATAAATATCGTTACCTGTGTCTAATGCTACATATGACAAAAATCCTCCAAGAGTTTTGTTTATCACATGACGTTTTTTATTAATCACCGGAAAACAATTTGCCGTAAAAGACACGTTATCTAATATTTGAGGAATTAAAGATTCCGGGAAAACCATTTTTATCCAAATAACAGAATTTCCGTTATGCTTTGTTATATTGTCAAAAAACTTATATTCAGGATTATATTCGTCTATTTTTTTATGTTTTAATACTCCTTTCAGTGTATAGAAATTATCAAAATAAAACTCATTCACTTCCTGCATCAATTCACTCAGATTTGTATAATTGCGGTTTATGATGTTTTCAATATCAAGACTGTTTACCGGAACATTATACCCCTCTTTCACTTTAATTTCTATATCATCCTGATAGCATTTCATTTGCTTCAGATAATAATGAAACATTTCTTTTTGGTGGATATTTTTAATATCGATGTACAGCATCAAATCCTCTAAATCCAATACATTAGGGTCTTTTAATTCTATTCCTAAAAACACTTCTCCGGAAGGCAAGGAATGTTTGTAATCCCTAACAGCATCTTTATAAAAAAGATTAGAAACTTCATACAGATTTCTTTCGTAAGCTACATATTTAACCTCACAAGAAGATAATTTTACTTCCAGGGTTGGTGAAAGAACAATTTCTTTAGTAATAGGCGCCAAGGGGTTGTAAATATTGTGCAGTCTTCTGCTCACCATCATTTGGTTTTGCATAGAAACTTTCATATTGTTTTCTATTGGCAAAGCGTGCATGATTGCCCTCGTTGGTTTAGCCCCTGCAGTAACTTCAGGAAACATAATTTCCAGGACTCTTTCGACTACGCGAGTTTTGGAGTCTTCCAGTTCGTGTGCTACTTTTTCTAATTCATATGATAATGCATTTAACATCATAGATACAACAGGATCAAATGAGGTTTCCATTTCCACATCTGAAAAACCCCATGATCTGGCTGCTCTTTTTAATACCCTGTCTTTTATTCGTTCTTGTCTCATTATTGTTGGTTGAAATCTAATATTTTATAATCTTTTAAATCTGGAGTTTAACAATTAGCTATTCTTTGAACATTTCAGCCTATTGTACTAAACAATAGTAATAGTAATATTATTTTTTGTATCATGATTATCTAACATTAGATTTTACAATGTTCCACTGCCAGTGCCCGGTAGTTATTTTCGTGTTATCCGGATGTGCAGCGTCAGCATAAGACATAACATTGGTAGTTTCGTAAATAAACTTTTTTGATGGAGTCGTTGTACCTCCAAGATATAAGTGTTTACAATCTTATAATGTAAAATGTTCATTTACATTATTCCATCCTAAAACGTCGAATCTAATATACCTTTGGTTTCAATAAATTTTAGTCCAGTCAACGCTTGAGATTTTTATACTATCTTCACTGAATTTATTTTATTGGTGTTCGGTAATTACTTTGCAATTGAGGCCAATTTCCGATCATACTCATTTCATACAAAATTTGTTTATGGCTTTATTTGCTTACCATTCAACATTTCCATTATAGTTTCTCCATTTAAGGCATTAATTTCTAAATTTACTGTTCCTTTATTCAGAATAGAAAATTTTAACTGATACATTGGTACTCCTTTTTTGTAAATACCCCCATCACTATGATACCCTTCCCATCTATTCACAATTATTAGTGTTGGATCACTATCCTTATAATCTGAAACAATATCTACTTTATATTCTCTTTTTATTTTTTCTCTCAAATCTTCTATTGAAAATTTATAAAGCAAATCATAATTAGTTTCTTTAATTAATTCTCCATTTTCGTCATATTCTTTAGTAATACCAATAGAGAAACCATAAAAAGTTTTCTCTATTCCTTTTAGATTAAAAGTGTTTTTAAAATATATTTTATATAATTTGTATGGAGAATCTACTTTTCTTTCTTCAACTTGTATTACATCTTGAAATATAATCCTGTATCGAGTAATATCTGATCTATAAAAAACATCATTTTCCTTGGATTCATATTTATTATCTTTTTCAAGTTTCTCATATTTTTTAATATCAAACTGTTCCATACTATCTTTTTGTTGAGTTGTTATGTTCCCTTTTTTTTCTTGACTTTTGCAGCCTATCGCACTAAACAATAGTAATGCTAATATTATTTTTTGTGTCATGATTATCTAACATTAGATTTTACAATTTTCCACTGCCAGTGCCAAGTGGTAATTTTCGTGTTATCCGGATGTGAAGCGTCAGCATAAGACATAATATTGGTAGTTTCGTAGAGGTCAAAAATAAACTTTTTTGATGGAGTAGTTGTGCCTCCAGGATGTGTGTGTTCTAATCCTAAACCATGAAGCCCCTCATGATTTAAAGTATAATCATTACGGATTGAAAATATAAATACATTTTTTTTCTTAATCTCTTCTACTTGTCCCAAGGTACCTGAATATCCCCTTCCTGGAAAAACGACCATATCATATGGAATATCCCCAAAACAAAAAACGGTAAAATGATTAGCATATTTGACGGCATTGCCGGGTTGCGCTAAGAATTGGGTATGTAAATAGGTAAACATTTGCTTTCCCGGATAATCTTCATATAAGCCACCATCTGTTGTGTCTGTTCTTCTTGCTGTTGGAGGCTCTATTACATTTTTTTCATAAATAAACTTACCATACGTTTTTACCCCAGTTGTTACATTTGTATTTATAGTAAAATTAGAATCTGTAGTTAAGTCAAATTCGTTTACACTTAAAGAATTTGAATAATCTTCAAAATTACCTTGAATTAGTGATTGATGTAGCGCATACTGTAAACTATCTTTTTCCGCAGAGGTAAAAGTACCTGTGTTTGATCTTAATGTCCTATTAATATTTGTTTTAACATTCACAAAAACAAACTTTTGCACTTTTCTATTGGCAGCATCATTTGGCCCAACTATAATTTTACCCGCTAATTTCTTCAACCCCATTAATTCTGCGGGGGTTTTACCATTGCTTCCTTTTGGATAGGCATATACTTTTATTTCCTGTGCGGCAGCAAACTCGGCAATACACTTAATCTTTAAGGTATCTGTGGCTGTGCGCTTGACCCCAATAGTTTTATCGGCAATAAGTACCGGGTGGGCATCGCTACCATCATCACCATTTATTTCAAAATAAGTTTTATTAAACTCCACCCGAATTTTATCCGGTTCATCGGGGCCATCAACTTGTATCAAAATTTTAAGCTCTGCCTCGCAAGGTGGCTTGGGTGTTGTGGTTATGCTGTCGCTATATGGTTTTGGGAAAATATTGAGCCAGGGTATAAAATATTCAGCATCGGGTGGCACGGCTTTTTTAACCGCTACCTTGTTATACTGTTTTTTTAAAGCTTTAAATGCTTCTGCGGGAGTTTCGTATTCTGTATTACTGTCTCTATGGGGTGCCTTTCCGTTCGGTGCTTCATAACCATTTTTAAGTATAGTTTCATAAGCAGGTTCTGGCGTTAATACTCCATCATCAATACGCAGCCAGTCAAAACCAAACTCGCCTGTATAAGTAGGTAAAGTTCTAAACTCAACGAGCGCCAAACTTATTTTATCTTCTTTTTTAGGCGCTTTTTTATTTTTGCCGTGTTTTACCCCTCCTTTTTTACCAACTCCAACAACTTGCTTCATTGAGCTATTCTCAATTCCGGTTCCGGAAAATATTTTATGGCTACCACCTGTAATTTCGGTTATATTACCATTTACATATCTTGTTCTGCTCATTATTAAAACATTTTGCTTTTTTCTGCTGAGTTATTTTGTATATGCTGATCTGAATGTTGTTCTAAATTTTCTTTACTATGAGTTACAATTTTTTTATCACTAATAGTTGTTCTGTCATTCTTAACTTCCGAATGTAGATCGCCTTCAATAATTTCATTTAGTGCTCCTTTCACATTCATAGTACTGTCACCACCAATGAAAACATTATGCATCATTCCAACCGAAGTTAATTTATCACCCCCAGCACTTTCATAAATATTCATAGCCGCTGATGAATTAATATTTTGTCCAGCTGTCATAAAAATATCACCACCGGCATTCAAAGTCAAATTCTTCGGTGCATTCACATCAATATTTCCCTGACCATCCATTTTCCAGGTATTACCGCTGGGATCTTCAATCAAAATACTTCCCTCTCCGTCGTTCAAAATAAATTTGATTCCTGAACGGGTGTGGATCGCTTTTACATTATTCTGACCGTCTGCATAACCACTGGTGGCGCTTCCATTATATTGTGTTCCTAAAATATATGGATTCTGTGCATTGTCACCTTCAAAACCTACCAAAACCTCTTCATCGATTTCGGGAATAAAGTAAAAACCTTTTCCTGAACCTGAATGTGGCTGTATCATTCGAATCCATTCACTTGAATTGTTTCCGCCTGGCCAGTTGAATTGTACTTTTACACGTCCTAATCCTTCCGGATCGTTGTTGTCTTTTACTTTCGCTGGCTGTGTTTGGGCTTTCGCAAATACATCTACGTCTGTATAGTGAGGGGCTGCAACGTCTGCCGGAATAGCTTTGAAATTACAGGAATAATTTCCGTGGACCTGAGAAATGTGTGTTACTTCTGTCACAATCAATTCGTGTTCTACAGTCTGGTTTATGATGCTAAAAACCTGTCCAAGCCCTAACGGAAAATAAGATATTCCGCTGTAATAAACACTATTGGCGTCGCTGCCTGCGGTCTGCAGTCTGACCATTTCCTGGATTTCTTCGCTGCTTTGGGCATTGGTGGTGTAAGCTCCATTATTCAAATCGCTTTGGGCAACGGTTCCCTGATTATGTCCTACTACAGCAGAGAAGCTGTCTTTGCTTCCTGATGAAGTTCTGGCTGAGGCATTACGAATGTTGGATGCATTATTATAATCATACCCTCCCAAAGAAATTTTATGGGAAGCCATGTTGGTCTGGATTTTAAAACCATGCAGCGAAGACCCGTTGATGAGTTTTATTTTACTGGTTTTGGTTTGTCCGAACTGCATCCGCATTCCGTCAAAATAGAACCACTGCCCGTATCGGCTTGCCAATCGTTTCAAGAAATCAAAATTGGTCTCATTATACTGGGACAGGTATTTGAATTCCTGAAGGTAGGTCGATTTTATAGCATCCCTTTCATAGAATTCTCCCGGACCTTCTGCTAAAATATCCAGCACGATATCATTCATGCCTCTTTGTTGATAGGTTCTTGATTTTTTCATATCGTCCAGAACAATAGTGTGGCTGATGCCTTTGACATGCAATCCTTCGGCACTGCCATGAAGGTCTATTGATGAAAGTTCTGTAATAATGCCTTTGCTCATCAACCGGATTCCTGTAAGGCTTTTAAAGGTAAAGATAACTTCATCCCCAAGATAGGTTCGCAATGCCTTTGCCTGATCTGCAGGGTTTATGATCGCTTTGCCTGTATATTGCCAAACAAAAGAAAAATGATGGTGATCGGCCATCTTTTGTGACAGTTCTAAATTATGATAAACTACGTTTTGGGTAAAGCTCCCTATGCTGATATGTACCTGTTCTGAAAAATGTCCCATAATAATACTATTTATTGGTTCTTTACAATTAGCTTAAGGCAATCCAGTTGTTAGAAAATTTCGCATCTCCAAAAGTCAATTCTTTAGCTACTAATTCTATTGTAATTTTCATTGGTACTTCAGTAGTACTCGTAAATTGTTCGTCATAACCAATACAAAATGCTTTCGTAAACGTAAGCTCTTTCATTTTGCTCATAGCATCCCTTCTGTAAAAAATGATTTTACCATCTTTTGTTAAATCACCATTTAACATCCAGGACAGAAAATTGCTGTTTTGAGTAGCTTCAATAATCATTTTTATAATTCCTCCTTTGGCATTTCCGGTAGGTTTACTTGTATTATCAATTTCCTGTTTAAAGCTTACATTGAATGCAAGTACGTTATATTCTTCTCCGTCTATATTTAATTTAGATAAAAAACTCATTTGTAGATTTGTTAGGTTATTAAAAGATTTGAAATAGATTTAGTGCTGATTAAACAAAAAAGGAAGTCCCATAGCAGGACTCCCTTTAATAGTTTCAAGCTTAAAAAAGTTTGATAAAGTCCAAAGGATTATACCCAAGCATTATCAAATTCCCCTCCGCCCATCGAAATTTTGCGTGCTGAAATCATAAAAGTCTCCGTTAAAGGAGTATCACTGTTATGATCAAAGTTTTCTTTGTACTTAACCATGTAAGCCTCTGTAAACTTTAGCTCTTTTAAAGTAGCATTAGAATCACGTTTGATGAATTTAACAGAACCATCTTTTCTTTCGAAATTATTGGTCATCCACTCAAACAATTCAGTACTTCCTGTAGATTCTACTTCAAGCATAATTCTTCCTCCACGAGTTACTGTAGATGGACGCCCTGAAGCATCTGTTTCCTGAGCTAAATCATAACTCACATTCAATACTTTGTAATCCTTTCCGGCTACTGACAACGATGTTAAAAACGACATAATAAAAATTTTTTAATTATTAATTTATTTATTCATAGGGCAAATATAAAAATAATTCTTACAATTAAAAATAAATTAACGCTATTTTATTTACTTTTTTATTTATAAGATAATGGCCCTACAAAAAAGTATCCCTTAAAGTCGAAAATTCTATTGGTACTTTTTATTGTTGCATCAATTATAATGTCAACCCTCTTCTTTGCCCTGCTCATATCATCTACAAAAAAAGTTTCTTCTGACAATTCTACCCTGAGATCATTAAGTTTGATCCTGCCCTCATGCAAAAGCAAAGATTGTTTCATGGTCTTCGATATTATTTCTTTAAGCGTATTTTCATTCATAAGCAAATCAAAATCGATCTCCCATATTTTAGATCCAAAAGTTTCATCAAATTTACATTCGCCAAATGTTGTTGTAGCCAGCAAAATTATCTGCTGGGCAATTGAATGTTCAATGGATGTTTTCTCTAATTCTTTTTTTTGAATAATAGCATTAAAATCTATGGGCAGTTTATAAAAAGCTCCTTTCATATCTTCCTCAATTAAATATAAATTATCCTGTCTGTTTTTCCATTATATCCTGTTTCTATAGCTTTAGAAACTTTTTTCCTCTTAATAATACTAAGTGTTACTTTTGGTGTAAGTTTCAAAAATTTCTCCCGGTACAAAATATCACCAATAAAACGTTTGCCTTTATTTTCGTCAACAACAATAAAATAGCTTGTTCCTTTTTCAATTTTGAGTGTATTGATATCCCCGGCAAAAAGCTGAATATTTTGATTCTCTTTTTGAAAAGTATACCAGAGTTCTTCGTCATTTAATTTTCTGTGTTTCGAAATATCAAATACTTCTATTTCTTCTTTTAAGGGTTCGAAAGGAATATTTTCAAAAAGAAAATTCTTTGGTGCTAAAAATTTCAGTCCAAAAAAACTCCAAATTCCTTTTTTTCTGGTTTTCTCTTTAAAGAAAAAAGTGTCCCGTGTAACTTTATATATTTCTTTTTCGTTGGTTTTATCATCCGTTACGATCATTTGATATGTTGGAACCTCAATTTCTACAGGAATTTCAGAAGTCTCAAAAAATGTTTTGAGATTTACTGTTCCAACTTCCTGCTCTGAAATTACAATACTTATAGTATGCTTCCTTAAAGCCGAATCTGTTCTTACCACCACATCACCTTCTCCGCTGCCGGCGTAAAAAACAGAACCTTCGTTATCTGTAAGTCCTAATGAAAGATTTAATTCTGGAAATGGCATATTTTAGCTATTTATATGATGATTTTAATTTTATAAACAGACAGCTTATCCGTAAACTATCTGAAATTTTAAGCTAACTACTTTTTTCTAATCTTATATACTTTCAAACAATTGAGATAATGTTTTAAATTCTCATTATCCACAGCACTCGGACTAAACTCATAATCTTTTTTAAGCGTATAAAATCTTATTGAATTAATGGTGTTGGCATTAAGTTTTTTTATATCTGCACCTGTAAGCTCTACAACTGCAGTACCGTCACAGTTTACTGCAAACGAATTTTTTAAAATATACATGTCCCCATTTTTGAAATAAAGTTCTAATGGCTGTTCCTGTTTTACACAAACATTATCTGTAAATATTTTAAAGTATAGATATAAACTACCTTTTCTTTTCCCAAGCTGCAATACTGCATATTCAGAATCTTCATTAAAAACCCTCAACAAAATTGGAGGTGCACTTGCAAAAAGCTTCCCCGAAAGCAACAAATCATTTTGCGAAACAGGACAATTTATTTCACTTAATACGGGTATTTTTTGAGCTTTAACCGGATTTGGAGTTAGTAACAATACAGTGACTGCAAGAAAAATTTTCAGTAGGTTCATAAATTTGAATTATTTGGTTTGACCATTCAAAAGATCAATGTTTTGTTTAAAAAGGAAACATAAAAATATGTTTCCTTTTTATAGAGGCATTACTATTATTTTTGTTCGTAATCTGTATCCCATTCAGTTCCGTCATCCCCTTTATGCCCATCCATTTTGATAAGGAAGTTTTTTGCCGGGAAATAAGGCTTCATGTGGATATCCATATAAATTCTGTCTTTTTGAATTGGATCCTGCTCGAATCTGCGGATTTCAAAATTTTCGATTAATTTATCAGGACCTGTGATTCCGTCAAGGAAAGCCACAATCTGATTCATGATTTCTTTACGTGTTTTTGCTGTAAAGTTTTCGAAAGCACGACGGTTAAGGAAATCCATTAATACTTTGGTCACATAATCAAAAACACGAACTACAGAATAGGTTTGCAACCCTAAGTTATCACCGCTGAATAATGTTTTGGCAGAGAAAGCCATTACTTTTCCGTACTCGTTTACCATAGGAACCAGTCCTAAGTTTTCAAGGTTCGCAATTTCACTTTTCTTAAGATCAAATTTTACTCCGTCAACTTCATTGATTCCACCGAATTTTTTACCAGCTGTAACCTGAGACATCAATGTTTTGTAAATTTTTCCGGCAAGGGCTGCAGAAGGAGCTATATGTAAATCTTCATTTTCACCAATCTGGTCAAATCTGCCACGTCCTACTAACCAGTTACAAGTCATGATTACGTTAGAACGGTACACATCTCCACCTGTTAGAGAAGCTGCATCAAACATTTCCATTACATCATCCGGTTCATCCAGGTGTTCGAAATCGGTAACCAGCATTACTTTATTTTCATGTGCAATTTTTGCCCATTTTTCGATCACTTTATTTGAACCTAAATAGCCTGGAATTACCAAAATACCGTAGTTGTTTTTAAGATCTAAACGATCGTAATTGTCTACCAGTTCTGAATGAATTGCATCGATAAAACGTGTGTTATCAAGATCTTTTAATTGCTCTAAATCAGCATTTACGATCGTCACATTTTTTACTTTATCTGTTTCAGTGTTTTTGAAGAACAAGGCAACTGTTCTGTAAGCTGCTTCGATTTCTCTTGTATCTTCAACTGCTTTCGCAAGATTCTTTTTCAATAATGCTTCAGACTCTTTACTTTTGTCTTCACTTTGTGCCACCATATCAGTCAAAGCTTCATTGCTGCTTAAAACTGAAGACCATAATTCTAAAGTCTTTAAAAGTGTTTCTCTTTCTTTTGCTTTGTTTACTTCTCCAAGGAAAATTTTTCTTCTTGCTTTTCTATCCGGATTAAGATTCTGAATTCCTTCAATTGACATTTCCAGTAAATCAAAACCGCCGTATTTAGCCAGTTTTTCAATATTTTTCTCAATTGAACCTGCTCCTGCAATTACTCTAGGCTCTAATACTGCAGTATCACCGTCGTTATTTTTATATGCTTCTTTATTTGACATCTCTTCGTATTTTTAAATTTTATTTATTTTGTTTTAGTTCATTGATAAGCGTTCCAAGACTTTCTAATAAAGCTTTTTTTGCTTCTCCGTCTTCTAAAGCCGCTTTCAGGATTTTGTTAGACTTTAACTGACGGATGATTTTTTGATACTGGTCTTTTTCTGTTTCCAGTTCAGATAAAAAATTACTTTGTGATGTAATTCCTTTTATTCCAAAATCTCCCAGGTTTTTAAAATTTAAAGCTTCCACTTTTGTTGCTCCTTCAGCAGTTTCAAAGTTCACCTTTACTTGTGGTTTAAAGTGTTCAAATGCTTTTTCGATACTTGTGATTCCTTCAACCAACTCTGGTTTAATAGGCGCATCAACCGTTAATTTCTGAGCAACAAGTGTTCTGTTTTGAGGAATAGCACTGATGGCCTCATCAGCATCTAATTTTACTTCATTACCTCCAATTCCATAATTTGATAACATAATTTTTAATTTTTAGTGATTATTCTATTAATTCTTTTTACTCTAATTCTAATTATTGATTTTGATAAATCTGGCGGCACACGTCCAGATCCCTGCTTACTTTTTCCAGCTCTTCTTTATACGTTTTTGCCGATTGGTTCAAACTGTCTATAAGGTGTGAATTATGTGTAAGGCTTCTAATCTGCTTTTTGTAGTCGATAATGTTCTTGTATGCGAGAATGATATTGTTGTACAGCTTTTTATTCTCTGTAGTATCTTTTGGTATTTTCTGATACATATTGGCAATCATAACATTTGCCAGACGCTGTTGAAAATCGTTATCTACTTTTGGTGAATTAATAGAATCAATCGTCATTCTGATACTATCAATTTTTACTGAAAAGTTAGTTTGATAATCGTATTCCCTTTTCATCATTTCGTTTTCTGCCTTAAGTAATTTATTTTCTGCTTTTGGCATATAAAAATTAAATGATACTGCAATTAACATCACTGAAAAAGTCAGGATAAATGCTATTAAAAAAGCTATAAATGCTTTTTGACGTTCTTGTTTGTTTAATACTTCCATATTTATTATTCGTAATTATTTTTAATCTTTTATGAAAAAACTGTGTCGTTTAGAAGTATGAACAATATCCTTCTGATCTGTTTCGGCAACAAACAGTTCAATATTTTCTTTCTTCTTACCTATGTAATCCAGTTTGTTTAGGGTTTCGTATAATTTTTCAATCTTAACCAGGAAATTCATGACCAGCGTTGCCGTTTTATCAATATGAACATGATCGTATCCGGAGTTAATAAGGGACGCAAAAAGTATTTCTAATTCTCCTTGTGATATATCGCACCATTCGGCGAAATAATTAAGCAGTTCTTCTTTACCCGCTCCCGATTTTGAATCAATAAAGTTTTTGATGACTCTTGCAAATGATACTACAGTAGTCAACATTGCTGCAGGATGCTGATGCAAAGAGAACCAACGAAACTGTGTAAGACAACTTCCTAAATAATAACTGGTCGTATCTGTTAACTGAATTACTGTCTGAGGTAAAACCCCTGATTGCTGGATACGGTTAATTTTTTGAGAAATCTGAACCGAATAAATTTCTATCTGTCCAAACGTACGGGCAATCTGTGCATGCATATCAATCAGTTTTGGATGACAGGAAACAGTTACTGATGGCGGAATATAGTTTTCGTCAAGGATTGTATTATCACCAATTAAAATTTTACCGATCGCCAGATAAAAACCTCCGTAACCAATTCCGGAACGAAACTCCTCAGCTTTAATTAAGTGAAGCTTGTATTCAGGTTGCGTGTATGGATATCTTGGCGGAACTTCCTCCGGATCTGGCTCTCCAAACGGAATTCTTTTTTTAGAATTAACCGATATACAAGCCAGCAAAACCAATTGTTCTCCATCTTTTATTTCATAAGTATCTTCCGGGTACGGAACCTGAAGATCTAATGTGTCTGTACTGCTCCTGCTGATTTCAATTCTGGAACCATTTGGTGTAATGGCATGACATTCTTCTACACGAACTCTCAACAATTTATGATTATCAATTCCGAGTGTGATTTTTGTAGCCTCCTTATTCTGATTCCCGGAATCCAGTAAACCATAACTCATCGGGGTGGTATGAATTCCTATTGCATCATTTACCAACTCAGAAACATTGTTCTGCATGGATAAGAAATGGCTTTTGTTTATTTTCATCCCGTCAATCCAGTTTACGGGAAAATGATTTAGTTTTTCTATCATATCTTTTTATGTATTTCTTTTAAACAAAGCTTTATTGCATTTTACCTTCAACTCTTATAATGGCGTTATCATAAACTGTATTTTCTTTAAACTCTTTTGCTAGCTTATAATAATTCAATGCTTCTTCTAAATCATTATCGTTTTCGAAAATCTTAGCAATATTATAGTAGGCACTGGCTTTAGTGGTATTTATAGAATTACCTGCAGCAAATGTTATTGCCTTCCTATTAGCGTAAATAGCCTCTGCCTTATATCCTTTTTTAATATACATTAATCCTAAATTTCCATAAGCCTGCCCAAATACAGGATTGTACTCTATTGCTTGTTTATAAAAATTCATAGCCGCATCAATGTCTTTACTTTGATAAGCCAAATCTCCTTTTTGGTTCAATTGAAGAGCTCTTTTCTTATCTTCAGTAGATACATAAATCTCTTCTTCTCTATCATCACTAGAATTCCCGCCTATGCCAACTTCCTGTGTCGTTTTAGAAATAATATTATTTATGTCTATAATTTCCCCATTCTCATTTATCTTAAATAAATTCCAGACATTTCCCTTTTTATTTTTTGGGATGTAATACGTTTTAACTAATGACTGCCCTACGTAAACAAATACTTTTGCTTCGCTTGCAGAAAGTTTATAAGAATCCAAGTCATTCTTATTGGAATAATCATGTACAAAATAATGATAGGTTTCTCCAAATTTTTTGTTTTCAATTGTTATGGTTTCCGGTCCGTAGCTATCAGTATCATCTACGTCCAAATTTGCCAGGTTTCCTTCCTTTTGTTGAAAAAAGATATGATTTCCGGGAAAAGTAAGATGCGAATCTAAATCAGAGGGATATTTTCCCCAGTTCAGTACGATTCTCATTCCGTCCAGATTTTTCATGTATGGACTCAGTGCATACGTCATATCGTTGCAGGGGCATTTAACTACTAAACTTGAATAGTTGTCTTTTTTGATAATCAATAATGTGTTTGAATCATCCGGAAATCCACTATTAATTGTGGCTCTGCCCTGATTGTTTGTCAAACTCTTTGCGGATGATTCACCATTTCTCTGAATCATTACTTCTGCATTACCAATCACTTTATCTTTTTCGACTGCTGACAATACCTGTACAGATATATTTTGTGCGCTTACATTACTACTAAAAGCCAGAGCTAAAAAGGGGATTACTAATTTAAATTTCATTATGTTTTATTATTAAAAATTTACTTGTATTATTATTCATATTATCGTAATTATTTAGAGATTTTTTGGGTTAATTTTTTAAATTTAATGGCTTTAACCTTAAAAAAATTAATTTATTCGCAAGTTATTAATATCATATTCTAAAACCTTATTCTTAATTTTATTTAATATCTTCTAAATTTGAATAGATATTTCTCAAATCTTAATTGTTTAGAAAATAAACACTTAAGTTTTAATAAGACTCACTTTATTTTTTTGGATTAGTTTGACTTAATTTTATTAAAAAATCTTCCGTAACATCTTCAAAATTAACTTCATTAAAATCTTTTTGTGTCCAAGTTTTTGATGGTATTTTTTTATCGTGATCGGCTTTATCAAAGTAAGTTTCACCATATTTATGAAGAAGTATTTTGTCCTCAAATACTTTGAAAGTGGTATAAGTCGAAATAGATATATAATCAGAACATACGTAATCTTCTATGGTAAAATAATTTCCTTTAAATACGATTCTATTAAATCCTTCTGCAGCACAATTAAAATTGTTCTTAAATATAATATTATGGTTTTCATACCAAGATTGAAAAGTATTATTTGGCAACCCTTTTTTTATTTCCATCGGAAGTCCGAAATGAATTCTCTCAAAATCTCCTTTCTCTTCATGATTTATATAAAGTATGATTTTATCTTTTATACCGTCTTGATTCAAATCATAATCATAAAAATATGCAATCTTTTTATTCTCATTTAATTTCGAAACTTTATCAAAAGAAAATAATTCCGGAAATAGTTTTAAAAAATAATTATTATCATGATAGGGAGGAAGGATATTTTCTTTTAGTTGTTTTATTAAATTCCAACTATTATTAGTTTGATCTAATAGATAAATATTTGCAATACTATTATCTTTAATATTCACACTTTCTTCCGAGCAAAGACGATCTCTTACTATATATTCTTTATTAATTTTATATAAAAAAATATTATACAAATTATAATTATCCTTTAAAAGACTACTAATATGCTTGTTTTCTGTATCCATGTCGTCATATTCATACTTGTATGTTTTTTTATATTTATCTGTCCAGAAAACCCTTAGCATATCTTTTTTAGGTATAAAGTGCATTGTAAAATAACCTTCGTTTTCACAATCAAGATAATTTACAATTGGATGTTCTGACAAAGAGGAACCGTCGATATTTAGTTGATAACCTGTTAAATATTTTTTATTTAAAAAATTAATATTTTCACCATTATTATGATTTCGTATTCCTTCATGTGATTTTTCTATAATTTTAGTTTTATTCTGCCCAGTGCACGAATTTATGAACAAACTCAATATCAATAATTTTAAAATTGTTCTCATCCTTTTAAATTTTATCTCCATTACTATCAAATTTTGTCTTCATGTAATCCTCAGCTTTTACCCTATAACTTCCTAAATAATAAAAATTATTTGAGCCTTCACCTTTTGTGGCAGCTTCAATATGGCAATGCCAATTCTCTTTTTCTATACCATGTCCTGCAACCCCATTTGGCAATCCGCTATAAGAGGCATTCCCAGTGCTTCCAGATTTAGCTACTTTTTGTCGATGTGTTACTTTATCTCCTTCTCTTGCATAAATTTCGTCTAAATGACAATATAAAATAAAAACCTCTTTCCCTTCCTTGTCTTTAGATTTTATCATCAAAGTATTTCCTAAACTACTGGCTTTATATTCATTTGTTCTGAATGAATTAACTATTTTTCCTACTGTATCACACATTAAAGAATTCACATCTTTATATTCGTGTTATAATGTCATCTAATACATTTTACCTATTATTTTATATTTTTTTTAAAAGGCACATTTGCTTCACACCATAACCAAAATTTATATCAATATATGGGCTACTCAAAATGTATTTATTACCATCATACGTAATCACTCCAAAATCTTTTATTTTCTGTATTTGAGGATCTTCAAATTCGGTTAAATCTTTTATTAATTCCAATTTCAATTTATTTTCTACTTCTTTAGCACTTAATAAATATTTCTGAGACACATGATAACCGTTTATTTCAAATATTATTGAGTCTTTTTTTATTTTTAAAGAAACAATATGCATTGTATTGGCATCATTACTCTTTTTATTTATTTGTGTTTGATAGTTACCAAACCACTTATCTCCATATGTTTTTATACTTTGCTGTATCTTTTTTTGAATATTATATTTCTTCTCATATAAAAATTTATCCCCTAAATAAAAATTAGATTTTAATATATCACCTTCTTTCGAAATGTTACTTATTAAGTCTTTAGCTCCTAGTTTCTCTGGATCATCTTGTCTGAAAACTAATGTATCATCAATTTCTATTATAGAATTAGATTTATTATCAATGTAGTAGATTCCCAAATTACTACTATAGTAATCTCTTCCTTCTATTAACAAAACAAGATTACCTAAATTGGATTTATAAAGTTTATAAACTATATCTCCATTTTCATAATAAAAATTTAATACCTTTTTTATTTCTGTTTTGTTTTTAAAAAAAGTTAATTCTTGATTATTTGAAGTAGAATTTAGAAGTACTTTGAAACCATTGTAAACAGCCTCGTCAGATTGTTCTTTTGTTTTATTTATTGGTTTTTCTAATTTAAATATCTCTACATCTACTTTATTTTTTGTCTCTGAAACTGTTTCTTGTTTTATTTTTTTTAGTTCTTCTTTTTTTTGTCCGTAACATTGCAATTGCAAATAGCATAATATTAATAGACTTACTTTTATTGCTCTTTTCATTGTGTCCAATATGATGGGGTTATTTTTACTTCTTCTTGTTCTTCCTTGTCGGCATCAGTTAAGGTGTCTTCGTCTTTATAAGTTAAATAGACACCGGGATTGCACTTTTTATCTAATCCTGCTTGTTTTTCAACATTCATTATTTCAAAATGTAAATGCGGATTTTTTGTTGAAAATGGCACGCCATTTTCTCCAGACGTTCCAGTTAATCCAATAATTTTACCCGCATTTACAATATCTCCTATAGCTACTTTTCTTTCTTTTAAGTGAGCGTAAACAAGATAAAATGGCCCGTTATGATCAAAATTCTGTAATTCAATTTCTGACTTATTTGAATACTTTAACACAAAAGGATTTTTTCTTCTGGATTTAAATGTTTCTTCATCAATTACTTTTATTACAATTAATTCACCAAACATACTGCTATTAATTTCGCTTCTAACAACTTCGCCTTTTACGCATGAATACACATTAGTTCCTGGTTTTGCAAATAGATCCATTCCTGTATGTTTATTAACACCATCTCTAATTGTTGGTCCAAATGAACCATGCCATGGTTTTTTAGTACCTCCCCCTTGAGAGTACAAACACAACATTGGATTATCTAATGGATCATGCCATTCTCCGGATCGGCTATTTATTGGACTGCATTCATTTACTTTAAATACTTGTACAGCTTTTTCAAAGAATTTTTTAGCATCATTCCAACCTGCTAAGCCTCCATTTACCATTCTTCTAATTTTCTGAATATTGGCGTCATTTGATTCTTTTAGAGTGTCAGCTGTTTTCCATATTTCATGTTTTTCCCAATATGCTATAGCTGATAAAACAGCATATTTTGCCTCTTTAACCTTATCAGGATTAGCTTCTAAATCTATATAGTCATCCGGAAATATTTCCCTAAATGTTTTTGATGCCTCGATATAGTTATCCTTACCTGTTAATTGTTTTAATCCTCGTCCTCTATATCTATATCCATCACCGCTGGCTTCATTTCCATTTCCATTACCTTTACCATTTTCATTGGCATATAAAAAACTTAACAATTTTATTTGTGGCCTTTCGTCACAAAAAGTTTCAATTTGACCACGTCTCTCTAAGACACCACTTCTATCTCCAAATATGGATGTGTTTCGAATATTTGTTGGTGTATAGGGTATAACATCTGTTTCAATAATCCAATCTGTATTAATTCCTGATGTTTCTGCACCGACTTGTGCAAAAAAATGTGCTTTACGTAAACAAGTATTAAGATGTATTGGTTTATCTGTATTTTCTCGTTGCTTAATAAATTGGTTTAGATAATTTACAACTTCTTCCCTAAATGCTTTAGAACGAGAATGTGAACCAAAGAGGTCCTCTATTTGTTTTAAAGTAATTTCTTGCTCACATCTAGGGCATTTCCCTTTTCCAATCACAAAATACTCCCCATCTCTTTTTAAAAATTCCTTTTCGTGTTTTATAGTATCGCCTTGACATTCTGCTTTTAACCAAAGGTTTTCAGCTTGTGTTTTGTAGGTATCAAAGCTAATTGTGTCACCACTGATATAAGTTCCGTTTTCTAATGCTTTTTCCACATCGTCTGCAAAGGCCGTTTTTCCGGCAGCGATTTTGGTATTGCCTTGTTTTCCTTCTTTTGCGTTTTTTAGTATTATTGCAGCAAATTTCTTTTTATTGTCAACTGTAATAGTTGTTTCTTCACTTTTAAATGTATAGGTATAAGCTTCTTCTTTTTTTCCTTTAAGCAGTTTTTCTTTCCATTTTTTCAAATCCTCATCGGCTTTTGGGCGTAATTTTATCTTTACCTTTGCTATACCGTTTTCAACTGTTGCCTTAAGTGTTGTAAGTTCTTCTCCATTTTCTTTGGCTTCCAAAACAGGTACAGCTGCATCTCCATCTACCACAATGGTTTCTTTTTCTTTTATTGTAATAGATACTTCTTTTCCATCCAATAAAAATGTCTTAGCAACTACATATACTTCCTCTTCCAGTGGGGCACTATTAATTTTTATAAATTTAGCTCCTAATTTGTACAAATTAAATGATATAGTTTGTCCTTCTTCATATGAACTCCCAAGAGCATTTTTAATATCATCAAGTTTGGCATATTTTTTATCTGCCTTAACTAGTGGATCAACTCGGTTTTTTATAATCCTTGCTATATTATCTTTGTTAACATTAGTATTACTAGTTTTAAATTTGTACTCGTGTTGACCAGCAATATCTGTTGTTTCTAATGAGAATTCTTCTTTAGCAAAATAGGCCGTAAAAATGCCTTCTGTTCTTACTGTTTCCTCTACTGGAGTTGTATCAATTGTTAGAGGAGCTGTATTAGTTGGTACTTCAAATACGGGGATTGTAATTATACTTTCTGTTTTTATTATATTAAACGAAAGTATTTTGTCACTTCCATTTGTATTTTTAATATACTCATTTTCAATATTAATTACTTTTACATAAAAATTTTCTACCTCTTCTGGTAATCCTGGAAATTTCCTATAAAAAGACATCGTTTTAAACGTCGCTCTAATTATTCCATCTACACAGTTTGTTTTTACACGTTCTATAGGCTTATTCGTTTTTCTCGGACTATACAATTCTAATGTTAGAGTATTACCATTTAACCCCTCTGTTTCTAATGTGATAAATAAGTCCTGTCCATAATTTATTTCACTATGATCTGCTGTATTTTCTTTTTTACTCCAAGAGGAAGAGGTTATTTTTTTTTCACATTTACCAAATACGTATATCCCGGTGTTTCTTTGATGATGTCCACCATACAAACTGGTTTCTAAGTAGTAAGCATAACTCCCACATAGTTTTTTAGGAAGGGTAACACCGTAAGGTACTCCTGCTGGTTTTATTGTTTCCTTAAAAGTTTGTATCTTTTTATGATCCATCCACAGCCATGTGATATTTCTTCTTCTTTCTTCCTCAGTGGTTTCATTATACCATTCGCCAACAACAAACGAAGCCTCTTGATCTGGATTTACACAGGTTATACCACCAGTATTAAAATAATAGTCAAGTTCTAAACTGTTTGATAACCTTTTTATTTTTTTTACTCCCTTTGCCATTTTATGCTTTTAGAAAATAGTGAAATTATTTTTTAACTGTATAATATTCCTTCGTCTGTATGCTTCCTTTGAAATAGTTCTTCTATATCTACCATCGGGTTTATTTGCTTTTGGACTTCGGGTTTGGCATTCTTTACATTCTGTTTACCCACTTCTGCTTTTTGCCCATGTTTGTCAACCGTGATACAATCAGCACCTCCAATAGGACAAGTGGCTTTGCTGTCTTCCAGTAATATCTTTCCTTTATTAGATAGTGTAACTTTTTCATAAAAACCACTCCATTTGTTAATTACTGCCTGACATGGCAGGTAATCGCCACTTCCGTTCGGCTGCATTTTACATTTACCAAAGGTGTTTTTCTCTAAGGTCTGCCCAATTTCTTTATCGGTTGCTATGAGTTTTTTTTCAGCATCTTTATCATTCGCATAATGCTTACTCTGTGATTTTACCTTAAGCTTATCTAACTTAGGCTCTACACTAAACTTACATTTTACGGTCGCCCCCTGTACCACTACATGTTTTGCACTCATAACCTTACCTTTTGGATGTTAAAAAAATACTTTCTTTAATTTTCAATTAGTTATCCTTCTTTTCATTTTCAAAAGCTCAATTTCAATCGTTGTTTTTATAGGTTGAACTTTCTCAATATTGCATTCCAGATTCATTTTTTCTATAGTATAAGTATCCGAATTTAGAAAGTAAACGGCATTATAATTTACTTTCAAATGAGCATTGCCATATAAAAAACCAAACCCAGAATCTATATAATTCCCTTTTTGCTGTACTCTAATATAACCGGTGTCATCCAAATTGGGAGCCATTTTATGTTGTACCTTAAATACAGCTTCTGTTTCTTTTTGTAATGGAAATGACAACTCTCTCTCAAATTCATAATCAGCTGTATAACCTACATGAATACCATTAAAAAAAGCCCTCAAAAAATAATCAGATCGAAGTGATATCAATAATCTCTCTGAGCTCTCAAGCGTACATTCTACATGCTCTATATACTTTTCAACTACTTCACCTTCATAATACTCTAAAATTTCACTTTTAATTTTTCCCCAACGACTTTCAATTTCAGCATGATTATAAATATCAATCCATTTACCAAATTCGTCCACAACAATTTTTAACGGATACAAAACTTCTGCCGTTTTAGCTGCCAATCCGTCCATCATAGTATCCGGGATTTTACCGTTTATATAAATATCTGGCGCTCTGTTAATTTCAAACAAATGAAATTTATTTTTATCTGCAGCAATCCATTTCACACTAATCTGCATTTCTGTAACATCAATCCCATCTTCGCCTTCATAAGTATATTTTATCTTATAACTTTGGTCAAGTTGTTTGGGCGTAAAGGGCAATCTGTAATTTTTACCTAAACTGACTTCCCGAGGTTTTTCATCGATTATATCCGTTTTAGAAATTTCACTTTTTTCCGGAGCCAAAATCAAAAACTCTAAATGTCTTTTAAAATCGGCTTCGATCAGATCAGGAATATCACAATATATATTATGATATCGTCTGAGTTCACTGGCTGCGATACCAAGTTCAAGGGAAACACTCTCCAGCGTGTCTCCTTTTTTAACTTTATAAGTACGATGTTTGCCGTGATATGAAACTTCTGCTTCTTCTATATAATACATTGGTTTAGGTATAGCTAAATTTTATCAATTCATTCCCGCATTTGCACCGTATACAAATTCAGGTTCTTCTGTTTTATCTTTTTTGGTTATTTCAACCTTTTTTTCTTTTTGTCTTTTACAGATGATAACCGAGTTTTCTGTTATACCATTCATTCCTAATGTATATTTAGCATCTACATATCTGGCTGCCTGATACCATTTTGGCTGAAGAAAAAATACCCAGTTGCAATTTTCTCCTTTATATTTCAATTGTATCTTACTCTCGGGATTATGTTTATTATAGCCCGTAACGGTATGGTAAAACAAAGCGCCAAAATCAATTCTTACCGGTCCTTTTGACCTAAGGGAAGTGTAGGTTTCACTCTCAGCATCTTTTTGAATCAATAAAGTAATCAGTAAAAGGTCTTTCATTTCGACATTCTCTATAACCGGAAACGGGTTTTCTCTTTCCGGAATTTTCCAGGTAACATATTCTTTTGGAGGTATCTGCAGCATATAATTGAACACCGCATAAACTCCGGTAGGAACTATAAATACAAGAAAATGTGAGCACATTAAAAAAGTAAGTCCAATACCGCTTAATGCTGTATAAATAATAATGAACAATACACTTGAATAAAGCATAATCAAACATGAAAACAGTAATTCATTAGCAACCAGCTTTTGATTAAATTCATTAAAATAAATGCGGTACAAGTAAACATGAAGCGTTCCGAATAGTAAAGAGGCGATCTGATAAAAAAGAAACTCATCTGATACTTCAGTAAATAATTTGTTGTAGCCTAAAAATGCTACCAATGCATAAATGAGCACCGCTGAAAAAATATAGATATAAAATTTCTTTTTATATTTTACTGCAAATTCTTTCACTTTATCACTAAAAACCATTGTAAGTAAAACACTAACGGCTATAATAACAACCAAAAATACAATGAGCCTGACGTCAATAAGGGCTCCTAAATGCTTTTTTACCATTTCTAAAGTCGTGTTGTATAGCCCAACACAGGCTCATTATTAAAATTAAACTTTTCTATTTCGTTGTTTATCAACAAGACTATCTTAATCTCTACTTCCATCGGAAAAAAATGTTCACAAAAGCAGTCTATAAACTTTTTTATATCTCCTTCATTAATATAATTATGAAAGGGTTTGTTAACAATCGGTCCAATTTCTATGGTTACATTCATAGAATAATCGGTATAATTTTTTCCACTGATAAAATCGACCCCTAATCTGTTTTCTCCTAATACAATCTGCTCTCCTTCTTCACTAAGCTCCTTTGATGTTGTCGTTTCAAAAGTTACCTTTTCTTCAATAATTGTTGATAAACATTTACAAGCCAAATCAATATCGCCAACAATTTTATACGCATAAGGCAAAAGCCTGATAAATTTTGAAACCAATACTGCCGGATAAATATGCGGCAGCCCCCAAAAATCATAGAAAAACTCTAGCGACTTACCCGAATTGAGTTTGTATAAAAAATCTCTTTCAACACCTTCAATTTTGGTTTTGTAATGAAAAATTTCATTCTCAAAAGGACTAAAAAAATTACGTGCTTCGGCTTCCTGCTTTTTCTGGTGTTTATGCTCCCTGATCATCTGCTGGACAGATTTATCAGCGTTGTTCTCTTTTAAACTGTGTATATACCCTTCCGGCAGCGTATCATAAATACTATCCCTGGACAAGAGTATAGTGAGATATTCGCGTTTATCGTAATTATCATCTTTAATACCTGCCCCTAAAATATCACTTCTGAAAGCTCGTGAAAACTGCCCCTGATTAGAAATCATAATTTCATCCTGAGCAACAGCAGTATTCTCCAAAAGCTCATTAGCGATTACTTCAGCCCTTATGTCGTCTGAAATATTCTCTATTTCCCGAACAAGATCTTCAAGATTCATATTATTTTTTCTTTGTGTCCTCATTGATTCTTCCTGCTCCTATGTATCGCAACTGAAAATATTCGTCGTTAAAATTATAAATCGCCATTCCCTTGCTTGTACATGCCAAAATCCTGTCATTATGGAGGTATATCCCAACATCTGAAATTGGATGATCCTTATCGTATCTGAAAAAAACCAAATCTCCTTCTGCCAAAAAGCTTCTTCCGGTAAAAATCTGTATTGATTTTGATTTCCACATACCGGCAGGATCTTTAGGAAGCGTAACTTTATAAACTTCACTGTAGAGTGACTGAACGAAATAAGAACAGTCAACACCTGTGCTGGAAAAGCTTTTTTCTTTATAAGGCGTATTCACCCAGGGATCTATGTATGAATATAATTTGTAATTCGTAATCTTGTTTGGTATTACACCCAGCACTATAGAATATTTCTCTTTTAAAGCCAGAGTGGCATCACTTAAATTCTCTGAATTATCATTTACAACTGTTTTATTGCTCAAACCTGAATCCTCCATTTTAGCCTGCTTTTTCAATGTTTCCAAAGAATAATCATATTTGAAAGGAACCTGAGCAATATATTTCTTACTACTGCATCCTATACCAAAGAGCATAATGAGCACTAATACAATTGTTTTATTCATAAAAAAATACTTATTGTTATGCCATGTAATTGATGGCAATGATAAAATCATCTTTAACTTATTAATCTTTTCGGATCAGGAACTGACTGAAGTGGTATTTGTCAGTTGATATGTTTTTTTTACTCGTGAAATAATTCCTTTCACAAATATTGAGGTCGCAAACCTAAGAAATTATTTTGTAAGAATTGTTATGAAATTTATAAAAATTTACGGTAATTTTTTTACAATTTTAAAATAATAAAAACTATTTTTGCCAGCGTCTTTATAAAAAATATCTTACTTAATTATTAGCCCCAAAAAAAAAGATGAATAAAAAAAATATCGATATCAGGGTTGTATTTTTCTTTGTGACCCTACTGTTAATTGGAATTATTGCTTTTATAATTCAATTTTTTAACCACGTTGATTGTGAAGATGTACGATTTTATGTTTTGGCAGAAAATCCAAGAACCGAGGAATCGATTGAGTTTTTTGATAAGACACCAAATGCAAAATCATGGAAATGGGATTTTGGGGATGGCTCTGAAACTGATGTAAGAAAACATACCTTTCACGTTTATAAAAGGCCTGGAAAATATCTAATTACCCTGACCATAAACGGGGAATGCATTCATAATAAAGAAATTACAATTAAAGATAAATATTTAACTGACAAAATAGGAACTCCTAAAATTATTGTTTCAAAAATTATTACTGCAGGACAGCCTACCTATTTCAATTCAGAATCTGAAGATGCTAAAACCTGGGAATGGGCTTTTGGAGAAAATAAAGGCATTGATGACACCTCTGCTAATCCTGTGTATACCTTTTCGACACCAGGTGAAAAAACGGTTACCCTTGTTGTTAACGGAAACTTTGGTACAGTGGCAAAAAAGATTATTTACGTACATCCCAAAGTAATAAAAAAAACAAATCCGCTTAATCTGACTTCTTACGAATACGAAAAAAAAGCAGAAGCTTTTTCACTGCCAAGAGGTGCCGCAAAAAAAGATCCGCTTGAGGAAATGCTGCAATACGTGCCCGTGGCTCCTAAGACTAAAACACAAAAAGACAGCATTGTAGCAATTAAAAAAGCACCTAAAATATCTGAAGACCAATTTGAAATTTTACTGAATAAAGTGGCTGAAGGAAGCAAAGTAAAAGATGATTTTTCAGAATATTTATGCGATGATTTAGACATTCCAATTGTAAAAAATGATAGTGATTTATTGACATTTTCTCAACTATGTGCCTCCATTAAAGGAAAAAAAATCAGAATCGAATCTATTCGTCTTAACAAAGACAAACAAAATAATTGCATCAAAGGATTAAACATTAGTTATAAAGTAAAAAAATACCTGATCTGGTCTAAAGATTAAATAAGGATGGAAGAAAAAAATATTTTCAGTACAGAATTACTCAGTGCATTTGAAATTGCTAAAAAAATTGCTAAAAACAATTCAAATAAATTTTACTCTGCATCACATTTGCTAAAAGCCATCCTGAATCGGGATTTATCTCTATTAAAACGTCTTGAGGCTACAGGCAAGGATGTTTACTATCTTGATGAATGGGCTGAAGTCCGTATGGAGGATGAGCCAAAAACAACAAATATTTCCGATGCTGAACCAAGTGATCTGATTGATGAAATTATAAAAGAAGCAGAATCGGTAAGTGTAATTTTAAGTGAAGATGAAATTAGTCTTTATGCAATATTAGTCGCTTTGAGTTCTCCGGGAGTTGGTTTTAATTTCGACCAAATGAAGACCTATCCTATTTCCCGAAACGAATTATTAGAAAATCTTGCAATAGCTGAACCTAACGTTAATAATACTCATCAGGAAGTAAAAAAAGGTTTCCTGAGTAAATATTGCATCCACAAAAATTCTGAAAAAAAGAAAAGGATTTTGGCGATTGGCCGCGAAACAGAGTTAAATACAATGAAGGAAATCCTGTGCCGATTTTCTAAGCCTAATATTTTATTAATTGGCGACAGAGGTATCGGAAAATCAATTTTAATCGATACACTTGTTCAAAATGTAATTACAAATCAGGTACCTGAGGTATTAAGTAAAGTGCAGCTTTTTGAACTGGATTTATCCACACTAATTGCGGGTGCATCTTACAAAGGCGAAATCGAAGACCGGTTAAAAAATTGTATCCAGGAATTAAAACAATTTCCTAAAGCAATATTAATTATCGAAGAAATCCATACTTTACTGGATAAAAACGGAGGCGACTCAGGTGTATCTAACGTTTTGAAGGGCGAATTATCAAAAGGATTAAATATCATTGCCACTTCTACTATTGAAGAATATTCCAAGAGAATTGAAAAAGAACAGGGACTTTCAGGAATGTTTGAAATTGTAAAATTAGAAGAATCTAATGATGAAACGTTATTCCGAATGATTCGCGAATCGATAAAACCCTATCAGGAGCATCATAAAATTCAAATTGATAACGAGACCATTACAGAATCAATCCGATTATCAAAAAGGTATTTAAAAGAGAAAAGCCTGCCGGAATCTGCCATAAACCTTATTGATCATACGATGTCCGTTTTAAAGACATCAGGTGAAACTTATTTAAAAGAAAAGCAATCCCTTTTGGATAAATTATCGCTTTTAAAACAGAATAAAAATGAGTTACCTGAAGATGAGTTACTAAAAGAATACAAATGGTTTCTTTCAGATTTGATTAGTAAAACAACATTTTTAATGATTGCAGATGATGAAAATGAACCACAAACTTTTCAAACTTCTGAAACTATCCTTAAACATATTGAAAACCTTATCAATATTCTTGAAGAGAGAGCACTTGATAAACGTATTCATATCGAAGCTTTTGATTTATCACTTATAATTGCTCAAAAAACAGGTATCCCTGCTGGGAAACTTAAAGAAGAGGAAAAACAAAAGCTGAATACTATCGAAGATGTTTTAAACCGCAGGGTAATTGGTCAGGACCATTGCATTGCAACAGTTGCAGGATCAATTTTAGAATCAAGATCCGGATTAAGCAAAGCAGGTCAGCCTATTGCTTCTTTCTTTTTCTTAGGGCCAACTGGAACAGGAAAAACAGAACTAGCCAAAAGTCTGGCTGAGTTTCTTTTTCAGGATGAAAATGCGATTATCCGTTTTGACATGTCTGAATTTAAAGAAGAACATTCAGCAGCCTTGCTTTATGGAGCACCTCCGGGATATGTAGGTTATGAAGAAGGCGGACTATTGGTAAATAAAATCAGACAAAAACCGTATTCTATTGTTTTATTTGATGAAATCGAAAAAGCACATGCCTCTGTTTATGATGTATTCCTTCAAATTATGGACGAAGGAAAATTACATGACCGACTTGGAAAAGAAGGCGATTTTTCTAATGCTATTATTCTTTTTACTTCAAACATTGGGTCAGATCATATTGTAGAAACCTTCAATAATGGTCAGATTCCGGGTTCATCTTCGCTAATGGAAATCATGGCAAATTATTTTAGACCCGAATTTTTAGGACGTTTGACAGAAATTGTACCTTTTGCGCCTATCAGCAAAGAAAATGCATTAAAAATATTTGAGATCCACCTCAAAAAAGAGTTTTCTGATTTACTCCAAAATATGAAAATCGAAGTTGAAATTCCAATGGAAACCAAACTTCATCTTGCAGAAAATGGGTATAATGCCAAATATGGTGCAAGACCTATAAAAAGTATCATTAGAAGTCATTTGCGAAGACCTTTGGCTAAGAAAATAATTTCGGGTGAAGTTAAAGATGGTGATAAAATGATTGTTACTGTAGAAAATGAGGAACTAAAATGGATAAAGGAGAATGTTTTAACTACACTTTAAATAATTTCAAAATTGCTTATTCAATTTCTTACATGTATTAATCCTAATTGATGAGACTTAACATCCTCATTTTGAGCCAAGCGTTTAATTTATTTACAATTCATTAACTAATTTATATTGGTAAGTGATTTAGTAAAAGCCCACAAAAAGATGTAATTTCTAAAATGTACTAAAAGTTTAGAAAGTTTTATAGTTCTTGTTACCACAGTGAGCCCGAGATTGTCTCGGGCTTATCTTTTTATTATTATATCTATTATATTTGATAAATTTGGTAACAAAAGGAGTATCATCTTATAAATAACTTTGTCCTGTTCGTCTTATTTTTGAATTACTAACAATAAAAAGATGAAATTATATGAACTCCATTTTTAAAAAAAATCAGGAAGTACGCCAAGAGTTTGGCGGGCCTGTTATGAAGGTAATTGGTTTTGAACCTGAACTGATTGAAAATATTATTACCCAATGGGAAGATGAAGAAGGGACTATTATTACCGGAAAATTTATGGAGTCTGTGCTTGTACCGGCAGCTGAGTAACCCGAAATAAAATTCTGCTTTACATCATCTGCTTAACCTTTATTCTTCCGTATTTGGTTTACTTCTCTCTTTACATCTAAAATCAATTCTTTCAGGTCCTGAATTTCATTTAATTCCTGCTTTTTATCTGTACGCCCTATATTGCAGCGGTATTCCCAGATTTCGATAATATCTGAAAGCCTGACTTCATAATTGGGATAGAAATTATTGTCTGATTCTAACACCAAAGCATTTTTTTTATTTTTATTGAGACGTTTGTACACCATCCCTTCATTTTTAGTAATGAGTATATACGTTTTGCCATCCTGCACATCTCCCAGCCTTTCTACATAACGTCCTACAATAATACTTCCGTCTTCGTGCGGCGGCATTGAATCTCCTTCGACAGGAAAGCCTCTGTGTTTGCCTGGCCCGAGAAAAGGAAGCGAAATCTGCTGAAGGCTTTCAATATATTCCGGGTCTGCGTATCCATTAAGATAGCCTGCTTTTACTTTTTGCGTTACGATTTCGATAAAATTTTCCCCTCCATGATCTACAAGAATCGGCAAGACCAATCTGTTGCTTTCGAGTTTCAGTAACTGCTGCATATCGATTTTTCGGATATCGACCGAAAGCAGTAAATCAATACTCATGTGATAATAGCGGGCTATTTTCTTTAAAATTTCATAAGGAGCCTCAGAAGTACCATCCTCGTATTTTACATACCTGCCTCTGGTAATCTGAAGATTCTCTGCTAATTTTTCCTGCGAGATTTTTTGCCTAACCCTTAAAACCCTGATGTTATCTGAAAATAAGGACATATTTTATTTGTTACAATTTATAACCACAAATATAGAAAAAATTGTTACTATCTGTGTTAATTTTGTATCTTCCAAAAACAATGAAAATGACGCTTTTCAATGATACCGAATTGTTTTCGAGCGGTACAGGAGGTAAAAAACAGTTTGAAGTTCCTGATGCTGACCTGCTTTTAATCGACAATTTTTTTTCGAAAGAAGAGTCTGATTATTATTACACTACCTTACTTCATCAAACGCAGTGGCATGAATATGATATGCCTATGTATGATAAAATAGTTACCGCCCCCAGAATGATTTCGTGGTACAGTGACACCAATTTAGACGGAAACGAATCCAGTCAAAGCTGGCCGGCTGAACTGCAAGTAATCAGAGAGCGTGTAGAAAAAGAAACCCATATACAATTTAATGCGGTCCTGCTTAACCTTTATCGAAACGGAAAAGACGGTGTGGGATGGCATAGCGACAAGACAAAAAGCAGCAACAAGGACATGGATATTGCCTCTGTTACCTTTGGAGAAACCAGAATGTTCAGGCTGAGACACAAGTTTAGAAAAGAGGTTCCGCAAATTGAGATTCCGCTGCATCATGGCACATTTTTACTAATGGCAGGCGCTACAAACAGTTTCTGGCAGCATCAGGTTCCTAAAACCTCCCGTGATGTGCTACCGAGAATTAACCTTACTTTTAGGAGGACTATGAAATAGTGTCCCCTTAATGTCAGTAATTTTCGGTATCCATTTTAGAAAATCGTTAGCTCTTTAACATGCCCCCGATCTACGAAATGTCCTCATGAAAACTTCAGTTTTGCTGAACATTTCCGACTTTGCGTATTTTTATGCTATCAACTTAAAATCTCTTAAAAATATCAAACCTTTTACTAAATACTTTATGATGATATAGCAATACTGTATATTTATCAAAAACTTTAAAATAACAGAAAGCATATGCCTTTACTGATAGAAGTTTAGGCTAAAAGTTAAAAACTATTGAGAGGTCTTGGATTCTTATGAAATTTTAAATGAGGTAAAGTCGGAGACGTATACTCAGAAAGGAGAACCTCGAATGAGTTGGATAGCTAACACTTAAATCATTAATTTAACTGAAGTGATAGTGATTTTTGTATCAACGACATTACAAGACAGAGTTTGGATAGATTTTACAACTAAGTATGTTATAATTAAAGTTAGTTGAGTAAAATATGAAAAAAACATTTTTTAAGAAAGTACAAATAGCAGAACAACCTGAAGAATGAAAAAAATATTGTGTTACGTTACATTAGTTTTTTCCTTTGGCGGACTTATTTCTGAATCAATGAATGACTTTATGAATCTTAAATTGATTTATTATAATTTACATCCGGACAAATACTATGAAAAAGATAAATTATATATTTCTAAAAAAGAAGAAAACAATTCTACAAGTTCTAGCGGATCAAATTCATGGTATTATGGTACCCTAGAAAAACATCAAAAAAAAGATAATATCTATTATAGCAGATCCTATTTGAAACAAAATACATTGTCAGATTCTAAAGGCGAATATTTAAAAGTATGGTACTGTAAGAAAGTACAAAAAATGATTTTAAGAGAGGACGATAAATTGAGCCCAAAAATTTATTTTAGCGGTATAATTGTCTATGCTTTAATCATAATGATAATTCCGTGCTTAATCACTGTAACAAAAAAAAGTAAAAAAACGAAAAAATAAACTTTCAATAGCCTATATTATTTGCAATAACAATTAAATTATTTTCACAAAACCCCGATTGTTCGGATATGTACTAAATTTCTCTGTTTGATAGTTCGGAATTACATTCTATGACTATAAAGTTGAGCAAATTCGATAGCGCAGATCTACACAACGATAGTACAAAATTATTTCGTCAATTCCCTATCTTAAATATCTAAAAATGAGCAATCAATCATATATTGTATTGAAGGTGAGAAACATGACAGAAATAATATTTATCCATGGTGTTTTTGAAAAAATCTGAATTTGCGCTTTTTTATGTCCTTGATAATCTCTTAAAGTCTCCGGGCTTTTTACCTAAAATCCTGTTTATAGCACGATTAATTTTGTTATTGTTGGCTTTGCGGAAACATATTACAAATCTCCTAATAATACATATTAGAAAAATCAAAAGGATTTAAAAATGGCTTGCCATAATGATTACTCGAAACCTTTTCCTAATCTGTAATTTAACACTAATCCAAAGTTATCCGGGATCACAACATTATCAATTGCTTTGTTGTACGTACAGATAACCCTGAAGTTATCTGAAATATGAAACCCGGCCAGAAAGTTCAGTGCATTTGAAGTTCTATAGCCGCCGCCAAATTCTACTTTATTTTTGTAATTGATTAAAAGATTTAAGTCGGCCTGAAACGGTGCTCCTTCTACATATTTGAATAAAACACTAGGATTGACGAGTACTTCTTCAAAACGGTTTGTAAAAAACTTATAGCCAAAATAACTGTAATACACGTTTTTTAGGTTGGTATTATTATTCGAATTAAAAGCAGAATTTAATAAATTTGGCGCCGACAATCCGAAATAAATGTGGTCGCGGTTATATAAAAACCCTACTCCAAAAGCAGGTGTAAAACTGTTTATGTTTTCCTGAAATTCAGGGTCATTTTCGATTCCAAGTTTGGTTAAGTTTTCATTGTATAGCATTCCTCCTGCTGTAACTCCAAATGAAATAATATTAGGATCGTATGCCCACCATTTTCCGTATTTATAATCAGAATCATAATAAATTTTATACGAATAAGATGTAAAGAAACTGGTCGTATTGGTTACGCCTATTTCGTCGTAAGAAATTCCTGCTGCCAAACCAATTTTCTCTCCCCAGGTTAATTTATTTATGGAGAGGTCAAAATTCTTTGGACTTCCTTCTATTGAATTGAAATATCCATTTGTGGTCATAACCATATCGATATTATTGTAATATCCGGCGTGGGCAGGATTTATAAGAACGGCATTATAATTATAACTTGAAAAAGCAGGGGTCTGCTGCCCGGAAGCACTTTCTAAAATAACGATTGTGATAAAAAAGGCTAAGATTATATTGATTTTACTTTTCATGAATTAACGTTTTAAAACAAGATATCCCTTGGTTTTCTTAAAGTGATTGGGCTGTTCTGTGCGGATTTCAAAGAAATAAGTACCTTCTGGCAGTTGATTGGCGCCCAGATTTCGGCTTTTATTCGCGATTCCGGCAAACACGTTTGTTGTATTATTGTAGTTTTTGGTCTGGAAAACCAAATCGCCCCAGCGGTTGTAAATCAAGACCTCATTGTTGGGGTATTCTGTTATATCGTCGATTTCCCAGAAATCATTTATGCCGTCACCGTTTGGCGAAAAGCCATATTTTGTTTCGTCTTTTTCTAAAGGAATAACCGTTATGGTAATATAATCCTCTACCTTACAGCCTTTCGAATTTGTAAAAACTACTTTATAAGTGGTGGTTTCTGAAGGTTTTGCAATTGGATTTTCGGTTTTAGTAGTATTCAATCCCGTTGCAGGCGACCAGGAAAAAGTTCCTTTTTCTAATGCCAAAGCATACAGCTGCACTGTTTCGCCTTCATTTACCTGTACATCATCACCCGCATCCACTAACACCGGATCCTTAAACAACTGAAAAGAACAATTTGCACTGTTATTGTTTTTATCTGAAACTTCTATGGTAATTGTCATTCCATCAGAAAATGCAGTTCCGGAAATGGGTGTCTGTTTGATGATTGGATTGGGATCCGTATTGTCTGTCGCAAAAATCATTTTGGTATAATCTGGAACCGTGCTTACACTGCACTCCAATACCTGATCTGTAATACATGAAAAAACTGGTGCTTCAGTATCTTGTATAATGTAGATCTTAAATGAACAAAGTGCAGGATTTCCGCTGTTATCAGAAACAGTCATAGTTACGGTCATTCCATCAGTAACATTTGTTCCGGCAATTGGTGTTTGGGTTACCGTTAAATTCGAATCGCAGTTATCGGTCGCAAATATCATTGATCGATAATCTGGCAAAACAGTTCCAAAAGCTAAATTTTGATCTGCAATACAGGTAATTAATGGCGCTGTTACATCTGCAGCCATATTTACTTTAAAACTACAATAAGATGTATTGCCAGATGCGTCTTTAGCAGTTAAAGTAACGGTCATTCCATCTGTAAAAACACTTCCCAGAGAAGGGCTTTGTGTAATTATTGGCGAGGAATCGCAATTATCATTTGCTGAAACTAAAGGCGTATAATCCGGAATTATGCTGCCACATGATAATGTCTGATCCCCAATGCAGGTAATTACAGGCGAAGTTGTATCTGCGGAAGTGTTTACTTTAAAACTACACATTGAACTATTATTCGAAACATCTTTGGCTGTAATGGTAATGGTCATTCCGTTTGTAAAAGCAGTTCCCGCAATTGGACTTTGTGTGAGCAACGGTGAAGCGTCGCAATTATCAGTTACCGGGATTAAAGCTGTATAATCCGGAATTGTACTGCCACATACTAATGTCTGATCTCCAATGCAGGTAATTACAGGTGCAGTCGTATCTGCGGAAGCGTTAACTTTAAAACTACAAGTTGACGTATTATTCGAAACATCTTTGGCTGTAATGGTAATGTTCATTCCGTTTGTAAAAGCAGTTCCCGCAATTGGACTTTGTGTGAGTACCGGCGAAGCATCACAATTATCAGTTACCGGGATTAAAGCTGTATAATCCGGAATTGTACTGCCACATACTAATGTCTGATCTCCGATGCAGGTAATTACAGGTGCAGTCGTATCTGCGGAAGCGTTAACTTTAAAACTGCAAGTTGACGTATTATCCGAAACATCTTTGGCTGTAATGGTTACTGTCATTCCAGGTGTAAAAGCACTTCCTACAATTGGATTTTGCGTATATGTAATGGTTCCCAGACAATTATCTGTGGCAGAAATTAAACTCCTGTAATCCGGTAATACGCTTCCGCAAGCTAAGTTTTGATCTGTAATACAAGTAATAACTGGAGGTGTAAGATCTGGTGTAGCTAAATGTACATTAAAACTGCAGGTATCAAAATTTCCTGATTCATCTGTATATTTAATTTTAATTAAAATTCCGTCATAAAATGGAGTTCCTGGTGCGGGTGTTATTTCGTAATGTACATTTTGACTGCAATTATCGCCCAGATTCATCATTGGATCTATTGCATAATTCGGAATAACGTCTCCACAGTTTAAAGTCACATTTGAAGGACATGTAAATGTTGGAGGAGTTGTATCTGGTCCTGAAACGTTTATAATAATACTGCAATTGCTCACATTTCCCGCTTTATCTTTGGCTGAGAAGTCAATCTGCATTCCGTCAAAAAAGGTTGATCCTGGTCCCGGATATTGTGTAAGCTCTATATCACCGGCCGTGTCATCTGTTACCGTCAATAAATTAAAATAATCGGGAACGAGCGAACCACAAGCTAAGAGCTGATTTCCCGGACAGATTAATACGGGTGCCAGGTCTGCGTTTGCCGCTATTGTAAAGGTGCATGTTTGTTCATTCGTACTGCTGTCTGTTGCTTTTAAAATTATCGTTTGTATACCTCCTGTATACACCGTTCCAGGTACTGGACTTTGTGTTATTACGGGACTATTATCGCAATTGTCAGTTACAGTAAGAGTTGTTTTATAATCCGGAATTGCATCCCCAATGGCAAGAATTTTATTTGTAGGGCAATTGCTAAAAACAGGTTTTTCTGTATCAGCAATCACAGCTTTCCCATATATAACATAGGCTTTTCCGGGGTCTTCGTTTATTTTGATCGATTCAAATGGCGAGTAATATTTATTGTTTCCAATAATAATATCATCAAATCCGTCATTATTAATGTCACCTGCAAAACCTGATGCCGTTTTATATGGATAAAATCCAAGATTAATCTTTAATCCGTCTTTAGGTGTAATAGTAGAAAGATTAACATTATTAGTCCAGGTATTTTTACCATACAAAAGATACACTGTACCATCATTATCTTTAAAAAGATAATCTTCAATTCCATCTTTATTAAAATCCCCAATTCCTCCAAAATCATTAACACCAGATCCTGCTAATATTTTAAATCCGTTACTACCGTTCAGGTTATTTAGATCTACAGAAACCGGAAAACCAGAGGAACCAAAAAGAATATAAATACCATTAAAAGAAATATCATTAAGTCCATCGTGATTTAAATCGCCCACTTTACTAATGTTTCCATATTGTAATGATGCTGACGAATGCGTGACAACAAATCCGTTACTTCCGTTTAGATTATCAACATTAAATGTACCTGGGAATCCTGAGCGTCCATAAATTACATACATTTTTACACCGTCATAAGTTGAAATGGCAATATCTGGAATTCCGTCTCCATTGACATCCCCTAGTCCCGTAACCGATCTTCCTACTTTAGCAGACGGGCTACTTGTAATCAGGCAACCGTTAGTACCATCGATATCAGATCCAGAAATCAAGGCTGGAAAACTGCCATTTTTACCATAAATAACAAATACTTTTTCAACATTTCCTGTTCCTGCAAGCGCAATATCATCAAAGCCATCGTTATTAAAATCCCCAATAGCATCAATACTATATCCTGCGGCTTCATAGTAATTATTTCCCATAAAAGTAAAACCGTTGCTGCCATTTAGATTGGATAAAAGCATCTCTGCCGGAAAGCCGCCTGATTTTCCAAATATTACATATAGTGCCCCTACATTCCAGTTGACTCCTTTTCGGGTTGGTGCACTGAACATAAAGTCATCTATTCCGTCTTTATTTAAATCCCCTGCTGCAGACACCTTATATCCGGTCTGATCATCGGCTTTGAAGTTAATATCGTCTAAGATTTTAAATCCGTTAGTACCATTTAGATATTTTAAATCAACAACAGACGGAAATCCTGTTGATTTACCAAAAACAACATATATTCTTGCTTTTATAAAATCATTCGTATTGCTAAAAGTCCCAGAAAAAGGGTAAGAACTGCCCATAGCACTTACAATAAAATCGCTTATACCGTCTCCGTTTACATCTCCCGCTTTATTAACACTGTAACCTGTGTTTACAGTTCCGTTTTCTCCTATAATGGTGAATCCGTTAGAACCGTTTAAATTTTCGGGTAAATATGTAAGTGTTTTACAGTCAGGCACCGGAGGGGCACTTTTTAATTTCACCAAAAAAGTACACGAATTTGTATTGCCAGATAAATCTGTTACAGTAATAGTAACATTTGTATCTCCTGTAAAAAGAGTGCCCTGTGGCGGATTTTGTGTAATGCTTAAATCGAAGTTATTTACATAGGTACAATTATCTATTAAATCCGGTAAAAACGAAACATAATTTGGAAGTGGCGTATTTGCAAAAAGCTGCTGATTGACAGGACAACTGATTGTAGGTTTTACAGCATCAATGCGATCTATCTTTTCACCATAAAAAATATAGGCATTTCCTTTGTCTCCATAATAATCGGCATTTCTTATATATCCTAAAATAAAATCGTTTTTACCATCCTGATTAAAATCACGAATTCCGGCAACATCACATCCAAAAATATTCGTTGAATAACCATCGTAACTATCAAAAATCTGATATCCGATAGTGTTTAGAATCATCTTTTCTTTAACAATTCCTGTTGCAGTAGTCCCTCCAAATACTATATATACAGATCCGTTGTTAGAAATACCTCTTTTTGATGAAATAGCAATATCACTTTTACCATCGTTGTTTACGTCAAAAATTCCTGCTACAGTAAACCCAAACTGACTTCCCAAGTCTTTTCCCTGAAATATAACTCCCGTACTGGCATTAAGACTTTCAATAGCAAAAGTAGCCGGAAACGTACTTCTGCCAAAAACGACATACGCTTCACCTACACTATTTTGGCCATCCAGGGCTTTACCTGGTGCACCAATAATAAAATCATCAATTCCGTCAGCGTTGAAATCGCCAGCTGCAGCTACAGATTTGCCCAGATTGTTATAAGAACCTGTGTTAGTAATCACAAAACCGTCTGCTACATTTAAAGTTTCTAACTGAACAGAAGCAGGAAAAACCGAATTTTTTCCAAAAAGTACAACAACCCTTCCTACATTATAATCAGAGCCTTCTTTATACGAAGGGCAGCCAATAATCAAATCACCAATACCATCATGATTTACATCTCCGGCATTGCGCGCCGTTGAATCCGTTCCTGAACCCGACTGTAAGTATCCTTTAATCGTGAAACCATTTGCCCCTGATAAAGACGACGTATTTAGACTGCTTACTGAAGCATGGCCAAAAATGATATAATAGTTTGTTTTTCCGTTGCTATTTTCAGTAATCACAGCATCTGGCACCCCATCATGGTTAATATCTCCGGCGGCACTGACATCCTTTACTGTTGTAGTGGCGGTAGCATCTAACGTAATAAAGAGCCCCTTACTATTATCAATATCGGTTCTGTTATAAAGAGGCTGAAAACCTGAATTTTTTCCATAAAAAATAAAGGCGGTTCCTTTTGCTCCACTATTAAAATTATCCCCAACAATGATATCATCAATTCCATCCTGATTAAAATCGCCTACGGAACTAATCATGTCACCCAATTTTTCGTCAGCTACAACTCCTCGTATTACAAAGCCATTGGTTCCGTTTAAAGTGGAAACATCGAATGAATCAAATGAAAATCCTGATCCCCCAAAAATCACGTATATTTCACCAACATTCGATGCTCCTCCAAAATCGGCACCCGGAGCCCCTATCATTATATCCGGAATCCCATCTCCATTTATATCTCCGGCTGACTTGGTTTTAAATCCTAAATCATCCTTAGCAGCCTTTCCATCGATTTTAAATCCATTTGCACCATCTAAAATTGACTTCGCTACTTGCGGGCAGCCATTTTGCCCGTATACCATTGCTGCTGACACAAAAAACAATAATAACCCTAAAACAGTTTTCAAACAAGGGGATATTCTATAATTCTTTATCATATTAATGTTTTACTTTACCTTATAAAAAGCAAAACTAGAACACACATAAATTTTGTACATCACTATAAATAATGATTTTTACGGTTTAAAATAAACAAGTGGTACCTAGATGTCCAAGTAAAAGCCCAAAAACACGGGAATAGAATTCATTTCTATTATTTACCCACTGTAATTGATCCTGAGTTTGTGATCGAACCAGAAGGCTTTAAGGATTTAGTTTTTAAAATAAATTCTAATGACGCAAATTCAGAAACATTTGCTAAAGAGATAAATTTAGGGATATGGCAGACGAATAAACTGTCAAGCAAGGACTCGATTTATTTTGCAACAAATCCAGAAAATGATTTTGAGGATTTCGTTGTAATTATCTTAGATTATCCGGATAGGCTGATCAAATAATTATAGGAATATAAATAAGAAAAAAATTGCATTTAATTCCTTATTAGATAACCATATTAAAATTATATTTTCACAGTATTTCCTGTCTAAGTTTTTCACGATGACTGATTCCAAAATCCCTTAGCGCGAGGATTACCGGCTTTACTGACCAGCTATATTCCGTGAGTTCATACTCAGTTCTGATTGCACTATCTGTAAAAATCTTTTTTTCAACAAAACCGTTGAGTTCCATTTCCTTTAATTGCTGTGCCAATACTTTAGAAGTAATTTTTGGAATCTCTTTCATAATCTCGCCAAATCTTCTATTTCCTTCCATGAGCGCTATTGTAATGGGGATTCTCCATTTACTACCTGCTATAACGTAAATAGCGTCCATAATAGAAACTACTTCTGTTTTACATTTCAAAATCCTTTCTTTTCTATTATTCCCGTCAGGGACACTTTCATCAGTTATAATCATTGGTCACAAATATTTGGGGTTACTTTTTTTATTGATAAATAAATCAAAAATATATATTTTCACCATTCGCTATGTAGGATATGTATGCTTAAATTTTATCTCATTATAATCAAAAATGATATTATAGTTACCTTGAGGTAAGTTTATATTTCTGAATCATAAATGTGTATACTTTTGTTTGTTGTGAAATATAACTATCACGATTTTTGTCATATGTGGAGTGCTATACTAAATAATATCAAGAATATACGGGAATTAAAAAATTATACCCAGGAATATGTAGCCGGACAACTGGGATTAACACAGTCAGGTTATAATAAGATTGAAAAGGGAAAAACTATTTTAGGAAACAACCGCTTACTAAAAATAGCTGCTGTTTTAGAAGTAAGCGTGGATGACATTATTAATTTTCAAAGTTCTATATCTTTTAAAACTGAAGTTGAAAAAACTCAGGAAATTGAAGCTATTGTCAAGCTTAATAAAATCTATCAGAAAAAAATAAAACTTCTTGAAAAGGCTTTAGAAGATAAGACTAATGAACTTGATACTGCAAAGAAGAACTAATACAATCCGCATACTGGTTATTCTTTTCGTCTTAGGTAGATTGTTATATAAATTAAGAAGCATATATTACAGTTTAAAAACCGAATATATGCTTCAAAAAAAGTAGCTCGTCAGGTAATTCAAAGTCTAATTCAATACATTTTTTTTACCATAATTATTACGTACATTTCTATGTACTAAAATTACACTAACGGGCTAACTCTAAAAAGAACCACAAATATTGCCGGTAAAAGTTGCGCCGGCATTAGCCGTAACATCAGCTTTTACAGCAGCTGTAAGCAATGTAACGATAGTATATGGGGGTGTAAAAGCATTACTCCCGCTTACAGTATTTGTGGTATTAGGAAAACTGTTATCCAGGACTGTTACAGCTGTAAAACCAGTCATTAAATCAATAGGCTTATTAACGCTTTCAAATACATTTTTTTCGATTCTGATATCCGCTTCAAAGCCTGCCATAATGCATTTATTACTTACTGAACTGCTAAAATAACTGTTTATAATGTGCACTTTTCCAAATCTTACTCTTGGCATTCTCTCTTTACAGCCAGGTCCCCACCAACATCTTGCAAAAGTAATTCTTAATTTCCCACGATCTCCTGTAGCCGTGTCACTTGAGCCAATTAGATTTGAAAACCTGTGATCATCTGTTCCGCCAGGACCACCTGCTTTTGGAGTTTTCAAATAAGTGAATTTTGTATAAGATACCGTAACAAAATCAGATTTATTTTTGATATCTAAATTACCATCTACGCCATCTCTGAATTCGCAATGATCAACCCAAACATTCTGGCAGTTATCTATTATCGCATTGTCCCATCCGTCTGTATCGTAAGCACCCGGGCCTTCAAATATTAAATTTCTTATGATAATGTTCGTACAGTTCTTTATATTAATAATTCCTGAATTTGCTGTAGTCTGATCTGTTGAAACCAGTTTTGCCCCGCTTTCACCATATATAGTTTTTCCGGATTGTCCCTGAAGCAGTAATCTTCCGCCAGAAGTAGCAGGAATTGTGATAATACCAGATACTTTGATCACTTTTACACTACTGTTTTCGATAGCTGTTTTTAGACTGGAATAATTAGCAACAACAGTCTCCTGGGAACTCCCACCACCGGTGGTTCCTCCATTTTGAGAAGCCCAGCCCGGAACTTCACTACAATTGCCAACTTTTGCAGTACTTGGCGCAGTAGTAACTGAGGCTAGTGAGTTTTCATTTTTAACAGTGCCGTTATCTTCGTTACTGCAGGAAAGAGTAAAAAAAAATGAGGCAAAAAGCAATGGCATAATTTTTTTAAATTTCATCATTCATAGATTTAGGGTTATTTAATTTATAGTACAAATTTTACAGAAATCCTTGTTTAATTTATTGAACTAATTCAATCTTTTAGGAATAATTTATGAGCACCTGATTCTGAAATATTTTTTAATAAAAGCGTATACTTTAAATCACAAAATCAGTATTTTTCTTTGAAAAAAATTATAGTCTTACCCAAATTTGATAAATCTTGATTGCTTACTTTTACCGCTATAATACCGAATCAATTTTGTTTTAAAATCCTCATTATGTTCCAAAAAATAACTTTTTCTTTAGCTTTTCTTTTTATTTTAAATTCATGCGCGGTTCAACAAAAAAGCCTGTCAGCAGATGACTGGTACGCTTTTACAAAAACCAGTACTGAAAGACAGCAGCCTTCAGAAGTTTATGAATTCTCAGATGGCTTAATCAGGATGTACGGTGAAACAAACAGTTATCTGATGTCTAAAAAAAGCTATAAAAATTTTGAACTGAGTTTAGAATACCGATGGAATATCGAAGAAAAGTTTAAAACAAAAAACAAGAAAAACAGCGGTGTTATGTACAATATTCCTGCAGATTACCCTGATAAGATCTGGCCAAAAGGAATTCAGTTTCAAATTAAAGAAAATACTACCGGCGACTTTATCTTTTTAGATCAGGTAACTGCAAAAGTAAACGGGAAACTAATTGAGGCAGGCGCAAGCGTAACTTCTGCCAAATTTATTGAAAACGAAAAGCCTTACGGTGAATGGAATTCTATTGTAATCAAATCTTTCAATGGAAAAATCACACAATATTTGAATGGCAAACTGGTAAACGAATGTACGGAAGCAACCGCAACAGAAGGTAAAATTTCTTTAAATTACGAAAGTTCACCTATTGATTTCAGAAATATCGTTATTAAAAATATATCTGAAGAGTAAACCTAGGATTTTATATTTTCTGATTCATTTTACTATAGAATTCATAAGAAAAAAATATCCCAACAACTTTATTTTCAAATTTTTATACTATTCTTCATTTACAGGAATATAAATATTAAAAGTGGCACCTTTATTTTGCTCACCGCTTGCAGTAATAAATCCGTTATGGTTTTCTACTATCTTTTTTACAATGGCAAGACCTATTCCGGTTCCTGTGTATTCCAGTTTTCCGTGTAAACGCTGAAACACTTCAAATATCTTTGCACTATATTGCTGATCAAAACCAATACCGTTATCTGAGATGCTGATATGACAATAGTCAATAGTATCTTGTGCTTTTTTATTTCCCAGTGCTGATCCTTTAATTATTTCGCAATTAATTTTTATTACCGGGAAAACTTCCGGCTTAGAAAACTTAATCGCATTACTCACTAAATTATACAACAATTGCCTAAACTGAAAAGGAATAAGGTCAACTTTAAAGGTTTGACCCTTTTCTATAACAGCTTTCTTTAGTTCTAGTTCTTCTTTGAGGTCTTCTTCTACCTCATCTATAATCTTTGATAAATCTGTTTTTTCGAATATTCGTTCCTGAACATTGGTTCTTGAATAGGCTAAAAGATCATTAATCAGGGTTTGCATTCGCTGAGCTGCATTCTGCATTCTTTGAAATTTGTCTTTTCCAAAATCTGACAAATTATCCGATTCCTTTTCTATAATCTGGGTTGCAAAAGTCTGTATTTTTCGGAGAGGTTCCTGCAGATCATGGCTTGATATATAGGCAAAAGACTGGAGTTCTTTATTCATTTGTTCCAGTTCTATATTTTTTTGTTCGAGCTCCAGAGCATTTTGTTTCAATTTGTCATTGGCTTGTTTTTTTTCTGTAAGGTCATGTGTCACTTTTGAAAAACCTATAACCTCCTTTTTTTTATTATGTACAGCCGTGATGACAACACTTGCCCAAAATAGTGTCCCATTTTTTCTAACACGCCATCCCTCATGGATTGCTTTGCCTTTCTCGCGGGCTATTTGAAGCACTTTGTGGGGAAGGTTATTTTTTCGGTCTTCTTCTGTGTAAAAAACAGAAAAAGATTGTCCTATAATTTCTTCACTTTTATATCCTTTAATCTTTTCGGCACCGATGTTCCAATTCTCCACAATCCCTTCATGATTCAAATACAAAATAGCATAGTCCTGAACTTCTTCTACCATCAAATGATAACGCTGCTCACTTTTTCTAAGTGATTCATTCATCAGGTTTAATTCTCTTGTGCGTGCATTAACCTGCTCTTCCAGTTCATGAGCAAAAGCTTTATCGGCGTGAATATCTGTAAATGCCCCAACCCATTTAATGATTTCATTGTTTTCATTTCGAATAGGCTCGCCAATTGCTGCATGCCATCTGTAAGTTCCGGTTTTGCTTTTTATCCTTACATCAGCTCTGTACCTTTCTCCCGTTGTTAAGCAATGGTGCCATATTTTAGTATTTTCATCCAAATCTTCCGGATGTATCATCTTTTCCCAACTGTCATCTTTTCCCGGATGAATCCCTGTATATTCAAACCATTTTCCTGAGGTAAATAATGCATTCCCTTTTTCATCGGTTTCCCAGATTAGCTGTGGAAGACTCTCTGTTAAGGAGCGGAATCTTTTTTCGCTTTCTTCTATTGCCTCCTGATGTTTATTCTCGGCTGTAGTGTCCCTGACTGTTCCAATCAGCTTTTCGGGATTACCATTTTCATCATAAAATACTTTTCCCTTTCCTTCCATCCAGTGAATGGATTTATCTTTCCAGATCAAACGGGCTTCATAATTGAGATTTCCTGAAATGAGTGCTTCTTTAAAGGCTATATTTCTAAGGTGCATATCATCCGGATGAAGATGTTCTAACAGCTGTTGGTGTGTTAGATTAACATTTTCTTTATATCCGCCAATAATTTCGAGATATCTTTCAGAATAAAGTAGCTCTTTAGTTTTTATATTCAGTTCCCAGGTACCGAGTTCGCTGGCTTCAACTATAATATTCAATCTCTCTTCATTCTGTTCTATTTTTTTACGCGCCAGTACTTTTTCGCTTACTTCAGTAACAGTTACAATAATACCTGAAATAGTACCATCTTCTTCTTTTAATGGATAATAAAGAAAGTCGAAATAAGAAATCTCGAGTTTCCCAAAACGGTTTAAGGGAACCGGTACTTCGTTTCCATGATATGGAATTCCCGTTTTTAAAACATTTTCCAGCAATGAACTCACTGTTGTTTCCACTTCGGGCAAAGATTCAAATAAAGGTTTGCCTACAAAAGTATCCTCTTTCTTATCTACTAATTTTAGATAGGCCTCATTGGCCATTTCTACTACATATTGATGTCCTCTCAGAATCGTAATTCCAACCGGAGCCTGCTTAACTGTATTTCTAAAACGTTTATCTGCCTCTTCTATTTTTTTCTTGGCAAGATTCAAATCAGTCAAATCGACACCTGTATTCATCACCCCATATATCTTTCCATTTGTATCATACAATGGGGTAAAGCTGTAATTAAAGTAAAAAGTTTCTAATTTACCTTCTATTGTGAGATCTAACCTGGTATTTTTACTGTGAAAAGATTCCCCCGTTTCAAAAACAGTATTTAGCTGTTCAAAAACATGTTGATTTTCAAGTTCTGGCAGAATTTCTTTATATAATTTTCCTATTACATCATTTCCTTTTCCCCAAATATCCATAATAGACTGATTGGCGAGTTCGATGCGCATCTCTTTTCCAACATAAACACCAATGGGAAACGGTGCATTTTCTACTAATTGCCTTATTTTTTGCTCACTTTCCTCTACTTTAGAACGAGCTAAAACCTGTGGCGTAACTTCAATTGCAATTGCTACAACTCCTGAAATTGTGCCATTTGGTTCCGTAAGCGCTTCATATACGAAATTAACGTACCTGCTTTCTGTATTATCATTTCGTATTAACTGTACAAGCTGTTCATTCGCAACAAAATTTTTGCCTGTACTAAAAACATCGTCTAAAATGTCTTCTACTGCTTTTGATTGTGGCAAAACTTTAAAAATAGGCTGGTTTATTACTTTTTCAGCTTCGATACCCATTAACTGAATCATTTGTGTATTTGCAATTTCCACAATATGATCTTTGCCCCTAAATACACACATAGGCACAGGCGCCTGCATGATATTATTTATAAACCTTTCATTACTTTCCTTTAATGCTTCAGCTGCTTTTTTCTTTTCTGTAGTTTCGATTACGGTTACCAAAACACCACCTACTTCTCCATTTTCTTTTTTTATAGGACTGTAAGAAAAATCGAAATAACAATCTTCATCGAAACCATGTCTGTTCAACACCACCTTAAAATCAGGAAAACTAACCGCATTTCCGTTCATTACATCATGAAACATTGCTCCTATCGTCTCCCAGATTTCTGAGAATGTTTTTTTTGAGCTTATTCCCAAAGCATCGGGATGTTTAGACGATCCCAAAATAGGACGAAAAGCATCATTGTATAACTGCGTGTAATCATTGCCCCATGCTATATACATTCCAAAAGGATTATTGAGCACTATTGATACTGCTGTACGAAGACTTTGCGGCCATGTATCAGGATTTCCTATGGATGTTTTACTCCAGTCTTTGGAGCGAATCAATTCTCCCATTTCTCCTCCATCAGCCAAAAAATAATATTCCTGATCAGTAAAGCCCATAGAAAAAACGATTAGTATTGAAGAATAAATTGCGCTCTTGCTGGCTGTTTAAAGCTGCTTTCGGATGCTTTTGTGAGTGCACCTGAAATTACTTTTTTTAATTTTGAAAAATCACCGGGTTTACGAATATAATGAGTCGCGCCCATGTCATAGAGCAAATCGACGATTTTACTATCAAGAGACGTTGAAAAAATAATGACAGGAAGGTTTTTAAACTCCTCAATGTTCTTAATTTCTGCCAGACATTCATGTCCGTTTTTGCGTGGCATATTTAAATCCAGAAAAAGTATATCTGGTAAATTAGCTGCATTTCCCAAATGATACATAAGTTCTACTCCATCATGAACTGTTTCAAGTGTTGTAGAAAGCGGAAGCTCATCAAGTGCTTCCTTAAAAAAAATACAATCATCATCATCATCGTCAGCTAATAGAAGATTGTAAATCTGTTTGTTCATTTTTATGGAGGATAAATTAATTATTTTGATATCCATTTCTTTTCAGACCTCTATGTGTGTTTTTTAATAAATCCGAATTAAAACTTTTCATAACAGCTAAGATAAAACTAATTTTAATATCTGTAATCAATACTATAGTTATAAATTAAATCCATTTGGATAAAACACGAAAGAACTTCTTGTATTTTATCTTAAAAGTAATATTCTAAGAAGTATATTATATTTTCCAAATTTATCGTTTTTAATAAATGCTAACTACCGGTCGGAAAGTTACTTTTGTTAATCAATTAAAATGTATTAAAATTTCATCAATAAACAGTTTTACTTACAGGGATATCAGGCTTTCATGGCTGACATAAAACTATTCAACTGCGAACAAAGGTTGAAAGTTATTGTTACATCGCTGGATAACGAGGATATAGCAGGAATGAACAAAATATAGATTTTGTAAAGCATATCGCAGAAAAAGCAGGTTGGGAATTTAATATAATTGTGTCTGCAAAAATAGAATTATTACCAAGCAGGAGAAACAAAAAAGGCTATCCAAAAATTACTTTTGGACAGCCTAATTCACTTTATAATCTCAATTGAATCAAATATTACACAGTGGCAAACATCTGGATTATCTCATTCAGTTCTTGATTCATTACCAATTTTTACTCCAGGGTCCAAAGTTTTTATACGCTGGTCCTGTTAATTTTTGTCTTTCTGAATTGCCTATTTTAACTTCAGCCAGATTTTCTTTTGGAGTTTCTCTCACTGGTTGCTCGTTTTTATATGCAGGTCCCTGAAGTGATGTTTTATTATTTTCAGCATATATTTTAGTTGCCACTGTTTCGTGCTCCCAAACTTTATAATTTTTAAATGCCGGACCTTTTAAATCACTTTGTTTTACATTCGGTTTCTCCTGTGCAAATGCACCAAAAGAAATAAATAAAACCCCTAATATTAATGCTATATTTTTCATAACTATTACCGTTTATTGTTTTTTATAAATTTACAATTGGTAACAGTCTTTTAGGATTATGGGAATCTACCCAATTTGCATCCGTATTTATACGGATAAAAAACTTCTAACTTTATTATATTAAATTCATTTTTGCTGCTTTTTTAATAAGTTCGGCAGTATTTTTTACTTCTAGCTTTTTTAAAATATTAGCACGATGGGTTTCTATGGTCCGTGAGCTTACAAATAGCTGAGCCGCAATTTCTTTAGTAGTCAGTCCCTTCGAAATTAACCCTAAAACTTCGGTTTCTTTATTAGACAAAATATCCTCACTGATGCTTTGTGTTGACATAAAGTTGATCATTTTTTCAGAGATTTCAGCACTAAAATATTTTTTTCCAAGACTAACGCTTCTTATTGCCAGAATTAATTCAGATTCATCTGTATTTTTTAACAGGTAGCCGTAAGCCCCCATTTTAGCACATTTTGCGATATAATTTCCATCATTGTGCATCGAAATCACAATAGGTTTTATGTCAGAAGCAGTGTTATTTAGTTCTTTTAAAACCTGAAAACCATCCATATTGGGCATAGTGATGTCCAACAATACAATATCAGCTTCAAAGTTAGTATGGATAAGCTCCATAAACTGAATACCATCACCAACGCTTTGAACAATTTTTATATCATCATGCTTTCTGAGGAGCTCAGCAAGTCCGTTACGGAAAAGTTCATGATCGTCAGCTATTATTAATTTGATTTCTTTCATAATTCTATAGGTAACTCGATTTCAAAGGTTGTGTTTCCGGGAACTGCATTGATTACAATTGTACCATTGCAAATTTCTACACGTTCTTTAATGTTAATAATTCCTAAGCCTAATTTAACGGTATTGAGGTCAAAACCGATTCCATCATCAAAATAAAAAAGAGAAATAAACTCATCAAACTCTGAAAGTGTGATCCGGATATTTTTTGCACCAGCATGTTTTAAAGTGTTGTTAATCAGTTCCTGTGCTATTCTAAACAGATTAATTGCCTGATGATTGGTAATATTAGAATTGTCCTGTTGGGTTAAATCCTCATATTCAATAGTCACATTTGTCGATTTTTTGAGGCTTTCGATAAAATTAGTTAAGGTCACTCCAACCCCAAAATCATCTATTGAAGCAGGCATCAGGGCATTCGACATCAGCCTGATTTCAGAAATAGTTTCATCCACAATTTTTTTCATTTCTGCTTTTTTCAGTTCATTTTTGACCCTGTTTTCAATGTAGTATTTTAAAGACGTTAGATAAGGCCCTACACCATCGTGGAGCTCACGCGAAAGCCTGCGCCTTTCATCTTCCAGACCGTTTACCAACATGCGTGTGGATTGTATTCTGGTGTTTTCATCATTATTTCTGAACTCTATCAGCTTATCCCGCATCGCCAAAAGACTTTTTCCTAACATATCATTCGGACTTTTAGGCTTAAAATCGGTATGGAGATTCATTTTTCCAATATCATCAGAGAATTTTACGGCACCCTGCAAAGAGGCTTTCAAATTGGCCAGCGCATCAAACATTTCCTTTATTTCCTTCGAATTTTTTATGAATTCATTGGTCTGGTTATAATCTCCTTCTGCCATAATCCGGAGACTTTTTTGCATGTTCTTAATGGGGTTCGTAATAAATCTTGTCAGAAAAAGAGAAAGCATAACACCCAGTAAAAAAATACCGAGAGTGAGTCCTACAAGTCTTTGCCTTAATTCTTTTAACGGAAGTGTCACCTCATCAACATCGATTTCAGACAGAATTACCATTTTTAAATTCTGAACTACTATTGGACTGTACACACTATAGACATCAATCCCTCTGTAATCCTCAAAAACACCTCTGCCATTTATCCCTTTAAAAGCATTGATTACACCTTTTGTTTTAACCAATATGGTGTAAGGGGTTTTATTGGGATAAAAACGGGATTGAGACCGCATTCTAAAATCACTGCCCACCAGATAGGATTCACCACTATCCCCCATTCCGGTACGTTCAAGGAGTATTTGTTTGATTTTATTGTAGTCTAAAACTTTAATACTTATGCCTTTTTTAGAGTTTGAGACAAAGCCTATGGTTGTCTTTTTAGCAATATGATAGGTTGTAAAATCGTAAATTCCGTTACTCTTTTTAATGCTTTCCGGAAGTTTTAAAACAGTAGTGTCAATTTTCTGTCCATACAATTCAGAAGATTCAAATCGCTCCCATTCTGATTTTAGTAAATGTTCGATCTGGTTTTGCTTGAGTGTTTTGATAGAATTTAACTGCAGCAAAATACGATCGTTCAAAACATTTGAAAACTGCTGGTACGAAGAAAAAGACAATAAAGCAATTACCAGCGCAATTAAACTATTAATTATGATCAGTATTAATGTTTTGATGTTCATTAAAATCTACTTTTAAAGATATAACCAGATTAGTATTTGTAAATATACTTCGTTTAGTGCTTTAAAAGAAACTTTGAAGCAATAGTTCTGCTAACCTCTATGTGATTCTTTAGATTTAATTAAATGTGTTATCGGCTTAACAAGGTATCGGCCTTAAAAATCAGGAAACTTTTTAGACTTTTACAATTGTAATGTCATTTTAAAAATTATGCAAAGTCTTTTTCAGACTTTGCGAAGCGTGGGGTCTTTTTTGTTTTTCTGCTTTATCCAATGCTTAACTTAGGGCTCTTTCAGACCGTTTACTTTCGGTAATATCATCCGTTGTGACGACTAATATTTCATGCTGCTTTACAGCAGTAAAACAAAACCAATACTTTATATCCCCTATTTCATATGAAGTTTCAAATTTGGCTGTGATTCCGGTTTCTGCTGCCTCAATAAATTTAGTAAGCATACCAGTCTCTTTTACCATAGGAAAAACATTGCTGCATGACTTTCCTTTATAGTCTGTATCCCCTACCCAATTAAGGATATAATTATTGAGTAGCAGAATTGAAAAGTCTTCAATCTTACCTGTGCTGTCATAAAGAGACTCTAATACTGCTATACCGTTTGATACGGAGTTAAAAACGGCCTGAAAAAGATCTTAGTTTTCTGTTAATTTCATGGATGCATTTATGACTGACTACAATTGTTCATTTTTATTACTTTTTGTGTTATCAGTCATAACGATTTAATATGAAAGAAAAAATGCGTCTTCATAGCTAAAATATAAAAAAAAGCACAAATATACAATGCCAGTAAACAAGATAAATGCGAACATTTATATAGCGTTACGTATAATTAATCTTTACATTTGATACTCAAATTAATAAAAAGGACTGAAAAGACGAAACCGTATGCCTTAATTAACATCGCCAGCAAAGGCATTGGAAAATCGATCAGCACAATCGAAAAACTATCCATCGCCATTACATTTTCCAACACCGAAAGATATAGAGAATATACTATTTTACATTCAGCGTGATCCCAATATAAACACTGCGATTTATGCCCTAAACTACCATGAAAATGGAAAAATAAACAATAGCAATACTATAAAAGCGTATTGAATTCGATATACTGAGAAAGGAGAAAAAAGATTTTAATTATATCCAAAGCAAATTGTATACGGAATAGAAAGTAAAACGGTAAATAGTGAAGAGTTTGAAATCCAATTTGTATCGTACAAAAAGTTGCCTTTAACCCTGAAAAAGCTAGATTCAGATCAAAAATATCATGTTTTTGTAAATATAAACCAGAAAAAAATACAGGTAGAAAAAATATTTGTAAGCATTGAAGGAGGTTCTTTTTGGGTACCCAATGTAAAGTATGCCGAAGTTACCGGAATTGATACTTCTTCAAATAAAAATATTACGGAAAGAATAGTATTAAATTAAAATTCCAAGATCAAAATTCAACAAAGCTAAAATAAATTCAACAAAACTGCCAGCCCTAAAAGCGTTTCAGGATTATCAATTCCTTTTTCATCTTCAAGCATAACATTAACTTTATTACGAATAGCTGTAAGAGCCACAAACGTTCGGTTATAAACTCCTTTTTCATCCAAATCCAATTTTTTGGATGTTTCCTTAATAGAATATTGTTTCCGCCATCTGTATTCAAATACCTGTCGGGTTAGTTCAGGCAAATCAAGTAACACCTCGTCTATAAGAGCATATATTTCCTGCTCCTGTATATCCTCTAAAATATGAGTATAGGACAACGTATTTTCAAGAGCATTCAACTGTTCTTCTCCTACAACTGTTTTCTCCTTTTGTTTCTTGTTAGCTCTTAGGTAATCTAATATCCTAAAAGTATAAAAATGAAGTATGAAATTTTTAGCAGATCCCTCACTATTAGTTTTGATCTTTTGAGGGTTGAGCCATAAAGTCGACCAGAAATCCTGAGCAATATCGCTAGCAATGTCTGCATTGCCAATCCGGTTAAGAGCCCATTTATATAATAATGACGAATACCTTTTGTAAAACTCGTTAAAAGATTTTTCATCCTTTTCTGCAATCAATTCCAAGAGGTGTCTATCTGATCGTTTCATAATCTGGTATAAAATCACTGTAAAGGTAACAACATTATAAGCTCAAATGTAAGAATCAAAATCAACCAAACACATTCTTTATCTGACAAAAAAAAGTTCTTAACCTTTTCTTTTTATACAGAATACTTTAAAAATGAGGGATTACAAAAATAACAAATACTTACATCAAGCCTTTGCCTTTGCGCTATTAACACATGCTTAACGCATTCGTAACTAATTAGTAATAAATTTCCAAAAGAAAAAGATCCTTCCCTATACGATTATCTTATATAAGCAAATCAGCATTGCTTTAAAACAATTTTAAATATGGATAAAAGTAATAGGAAGTTCTTCAATAACAAACAGGATACAATAAACTGGCTGGTCCAACTATTCGAACGCTATGCTAATGGTCAGGCAACTGAAAAAGAAAAAGAAATAATAGAAAATTGGAATGCAGATTCAGGAGAAACGGCTTATAATGCTACGGAAACAGAAGTAAAAGAAGGCTGTAACACTGTTTGGCAAAGATTGACTGCCGAATTTGGTTTTGAACAGGAAACGACAAAACCAATTGTAAAACAAAAAGTAATTCGTTTAAATCTGTTTATCAAATATGCTGTAGCGGCAGCGGTAATTGTGTTTGCAGGTATCGGAACTTACTTTTATACTTCTAAAGAAACTATTCAGAACAAAGATTTACAACAATATGCCGACAACAAAACCTATTTTGAATCCAAAACAGGAGAGCATATAGAAGTAACATTACCTGATAGTTCTGTAATACACCTGAATAGCAATACTAAGGTAGCCATAATAAAAAAAGAATTTAATACCGAAAATCGCGAATTCTGGCTTGAAGAAGGTGAAGCTTTTTTTGAAATTACCAAAAACCCCGAAAAACCCTTTATCATTCATAGTAGTGGTTTACAAACTACCGTATTAGGAACCTCTTTCAACATCAAAGCCTATAAAGAATTAGATGAAACGTCGGTATCGGTGCGAGATGGAAAAGTACAAGTGAAGCATCAGGGTAATTTGTTAGGCGTATTCACTAAAAACAAACAAATAACAGTTAACAAGGCAACGGGAAGCACTGTAAAAAGTGAAGCCAACTGGGAAGATGCCGCATCCTGGATGGAAAACCGATTAGTCATGAATGGAGCCAATGCTAAAGAGCTTAAACTACGTTTGAAGCAACATTTTAATGTAACCGTTGAAATTAAAAACAATAAACTCGACGGAAAATTACTCAGTTCATCTTTCCGTACCGATGTCAGTCTGAAAGAAGTTCTGGATGGTATTAGTTTACTGTATAACATTAAGTATGACCTCAGTCAATCTGGGAAAGTGATTCTCTATTAAAATTCGACAAACATAAAACATAAAATTAGCAACAATCAACAAGCACACAATGTACAAACGTTTCTTTATAGCAATTATATTATTACAAATTTTTACAATTAGCAATTTACAGGCACAAACTTTAAACAAAGAATTTTCTGCTGAAACATTAGACAAGCGACTTACAAAAATGGCACAAGAAAGCAAAATCAATATCTTATTTGATTTGAATTTGGTAAAAGGAATAAATGTCCCAGCCTACAAAGCCAAAAATCAAACATGGGAACAAATTTTACAGTCCTCTTTATCCTCAACAAACTTCACATTTAAAAGAAGTGGTAGTTCCTATATTATTGTGAAAAAGGCAGTTCCTGTAAAAAAGCAGCAGCCGGGAAGCATTAAAGGAACTGTTACAGACAGTCAAGGCGTACCGCTTCCCGGCGCAACCCTACAAATAACAGGAACAACAAACCTAACAACTATATCTGGTAATGATGGTACTTATTCATTTTCATTGCAATCCGGTAAATATATTCTGGAGGCAAGGTATATTTCGTTTCAAACACAACGAATTACCGACCTGGTCGTAACCGAAAATAACACAACCTCTTTAAACATTGCTTTAAAAGACAACGCTGACCAATCTTTAAGTGAAGTAGTAGTAACCAGTACTTACAAAAAGACAGCTGCCTCTACAGATGGATTATTTAGACAACAACAAAAAGCGGCTCAAATGAGCGATGGTATTTCTGCTGAGCAAATAGCCAAAACTCCTGATAGCGATATAGCAGCTTCACTAAAACGTATTACCGGAGTAACAACAATAGCTGACAAATTTGTGGTAGTGCGCTCCTTGGGGGAGAGATGGAATACTGCCGTGATGGATGGAATAGTATTGCCGAGTACGGATTACAACAACCAATTCTCTTTCGATATAATTCCAACTGCAATGGTAGAAAGTATTGTGGTAAGCAAAACAGCTACACCTGATATGAATGCCAGTTTTGCTGGTGGTTATATAGAAATAAAAACAAAAGATATTCCGAATAAAGATTTTTTCTCTTTCAGTTGGGGATCTTCCTACAATACCCTATCTGCCTTTAAGCCATTCCTTTCCCGACAAAACGGAAAATACGATTATTTTGGATATGATGATGGCACAAGGAATTTTCCAAAAGGGCTTGAAAGATCAGATTTTAATGATGAGAATTTCTTTGAGCAATCCAAACGGTTTACCAACGATAATTTTACCACATACAAAACTAAAGCTGACCCTGGCTCAAGTTTTCAACTGGCATTTGGTAAAAAATTCGAATTAAAAAATGATAACAAATGGGGTTTTGCCGGAGCAATAAGTTCTAAATACGAACAAACCATCTTAGATATAGACCATACTGCGCGTTCGAACTGGATGTATAATGCGTTTAGAGTCGATGATACTGCTCCAACAGATTTTTTTGATTACAAAAACAAGGGAGTAAGTTATACAACTAGTTCAACAGTAGCAGGAATGCTGAATTTTGGGCTACAGTTGGGAAGAAACAGGTTTTCTTTCCGTAATTCCTATACCCATACAGCAGATATTAGCCTTACACAGATAACGGGTTGGAATGAACAAGGAGATACCGCTTCAGATGATTCATACAATTATTTTTATACTGGAGTATTGCCGGAAGGGAAGGGTGTCGAATCGATTGCTTTACCCAGAACAGTTCAATACAATTACCCTGTGTATCAGCAATTGTTACAGAATAAACTGGAAGGAAATCACAAACTGGGAAATACGATAGATTTGAACTGGTTTGGTGCACGCACGGCAGTTGAATATGATTTAAAAGACTTTACAACCAATTTAAAGTATTACGGATTCTCAGGAAATGAAATGTATTCTTATTACCTTATCTATAATTCGAGTCCGGGGATTATCAGACAAAATATCGACAACGATTCAGAGGATTATAATTTTGGGGCAAATATTGCCTTGCAACTCAATAAAGAGTATTTTAAAAATACCATTAAGGCAGGATATTTTGGTGCGTTGAGAGAGAATACGAACCAGCAGAGTTCTGCAAGCCTGAAAGTAGATGAAAATCGTCCTAATCTTCCTGCTAACGAAAGAACTACTTTAATCCTTAGTTCGTTAACCGAGCTATTAGATGGCACCCATTATGAGCCAGGACAAGTAGGATGGGCTGTACCGCGTTATTATGGTGGAAAATACCACGGCAAAGTTAGCCAGCACGCTCCTTTCCTGATGTTTGATCAGCGTATAAACACCCAATGGAGGCTTGTATGGGGGGCAAGGGCAGAATACTATAAATACGAACTGCTGCAAACACAACGGGAGAATATAGTAGAAGATGACTTTGATGAGAAGCAGTTAGACGACAAACTGTGGGAGTTTTTGCCTTCGGCAAATTTTACCTATAGCCCCACTACCAAAATGAATTTTAGATTAGCATATAACAAAGCTGTGATTCGACCGTCGTTTCAGGAACGCACCGCTATTCCGTTTTATGATCCTCTTGCTTCAGCAAAAATAATTAATGCCGGTGTACTATCTACTATCGTGAATAATTATGATTTTAAGTGGGAATGGTTTCCGGGACTAGGCGAGATACTCTCTTTTGGAGTTTACCATAAGAAATTTATAAATCCTATTGAACGTATCGGGCATAGATCTCCTGAAGGAAGCCTGGACTTATATGTGGGAAATTCTAAACAGGCGGTTTTAACTGGTTTTGAAGCTGAAATACGAAAAAGTTTTGGTTTTATAGGACAAAACCCTTTTTTGGATAAGTTTTTTGTGAGTGCCAACTTTACCTTTAACGATACCAAAGTTACAGGATACATAGACAAATTAGGGAATTACGGGCAGGCAGATGCCCCAACCTATAAGGCCAATAGACCCATGTATGGGCAAACGCCTTGGGCATACAATCTGGGATTTGCTTATGATGGGGAACGCCTTGGGCTCAATATTGTCCAGAATGCAAAAGGGGACCAATACATTACGGTGGGTTATGATTATCAAGATGAAGAAATTCAGCGGCCATACAGTACTACCGATGTACAATTGAGTTATCGTTTCCTGAAAGACAAAAACTTTCAGGTAAAATTTAATATAAAAAACCTGTTTAATACACCAATAGAGACCTATAACAATTACCTGAGCTATAAAACCGACAATCCTAATTGGGGTCAGGAAGACAATACGGCTATAAGAGATCGATACATACTATCACCGGGAACATCAAAAAAATACGATAAAGATACAGACGAGCTAATGTTCAGGGCTCATAGAGGAACAACTTTCAGTTTGAATATGAATTATAGTTTTTAGAAGGATCCTATTTAACCTATTGTACTGAAACTGCTTCAGATACATACAAATACGACATTTATTTTGGGTAAATATCAGTAAGAAAATTGAATAACAATGAAAATTCATAATTAACATAATGCGCCATTGTACAGGTTTTTCCGCATCCTGATGGGCTGTAATCCAAAAGTTTATCGATGAGTGCACCATCGGTAGTCCCAGAGATACAGTAGAAAAAACGGAACCTTTACCAGAATCGCTCAGACTGGTAACGGAAATAGGAAGAGACGCTTTGCAGAGCCCTGCCTCTGGCAATGCAAAGTGAGAAGCATAACCAAGTCGCGGGGGATACAGAGGCGAGTATCCTTTAAACAGTAACACGATCCGGATTAAAAAACAAAACAACCGGATTAATAATTCTAAACAATTAATATTATGAAAAATTTATTTTTTGTGGCTCTGATAGCACTATCGCTTACAGCCTGTAGTGATAATGAAGCTGGATCAGCTGCTGATTCGTTTGGTATGCAATCAGCTTCTGCTGAGTATTCGGCTGCGTGTTCTAAACCCGTACAAACAGTTTCCGGAAATATTACTACTTCTACAACCTGGACTGCAGACAAAATCTGGGAAATTGATGGAATTGTAAACGTATTAAACGGTGTAACTCTTACTATTGAGGCAGGAACCTACATAAAAGGAGGTGTACCTAACGGCACTGCTCCTACTGGTATATTGGTGATACAAAAAGGAGGTAAACTAAATGCCAACGGAACTGCTACAGCTCCTGTAGTATTTACCAGCTACAATCTTTTGGATTGTGATGATGAAACTACAGCTAGTCCCGGAGATTTTGGAGGGGTTATACTTTTAGGGAAAGCACAGGTAAATACAGGGACAGACTCCAATGTAATCGAAGGGCTTACAGATCAATCTAATCCTTCTCAATATTACTATGGTTCTACTACTACAACCAATAATACTGATAATTCAGGGTCATTAACTTATGTGCGCATCGAGTTTGCAGGAAGGGTATTGCCTACAGGCCCTGATGGAAATGGTAACGAAATCAACGGATTAACATTGGGAGGAGTTGGTTCTGGTACTACATTAGATCACATTCAGGTATCTTTCGGTAAAGACGATTCATTCGAATGGTTTGGTGGTACAGTAAATGCAACCAATTTAGTGTCATATGCATCAGATGATGACAATTTCGATTTTGACAATGGTTATGTTGGTACAATTAGCTGTGCCTTATCATTAGCAAATTACAGCTCAACTCACAGTTTGAGTGGTACAAGCCCAGATTCAAACGGGATTGAGTTAGACAACAATGCATCTGGATCAGGAGCTACACCTTTTACACATCCGGTAATTAGTAATCTAACTATTATAGGGGCTAAAAGCAGTACAAATGGTGCTTTGTATGAAAATGCTATTCACGTACGAAGAAATGGCAGATTAACTCTAAATGATGCGGTAGTTACAGGTTATCCAGTAGGGGTCTTGAACGAAACAGTTAGTGGTGGTGCTGTGAATTCGGCACACCTTAACTTCACTAATGTGAATGCTCACGGTTTTACGTATGCTACAGCTTCAAGAATAGGCAGTACTACTGCAGCACTTACTATTTCCGGAGTAACAGCTACTTCTACTTCTAATCCTGCAGCTGTTTGGGGGATGACTCAGCCATTCTTTAATGAAGGATCATGGAATGTTTCTCCAAGAAACTGTGGAGATTTCCAAGGAACCTGGACAAATTATTCGTTTTAACTTACCGTTTAAATTTTAACCTGAAAACGGGCGGCTGCAAAATATCGCCTGTTTTCTTTTATATTTTACAATTATGAAAAATTTATTACTCTTTACAGCTTTATTAGTATTTGGCGTTAGCAACGCACAATTTATAGTATGGGAAACCACCTTTGAAACCCCAGAAGAAAGAGCCGGATGGAGATTCTATGACGGAAACAATAACAATAACACCTGGAGTATAGGAAAACACGTCGTTCGTAAGGCAGCAACTCCAAATATGTATGAAGAAGTATCTCCTGATAACGTTTTAAGATACAGTCGTTATGTACCAAATGTTGTGGGCAGTCCTGCAAATTTTAAGGCTGATATTTTTAATGATTTTGAAGATTGGGTTATCTCTCCTGAAATAGATTTAACAGCAGCGTCAGGAGAAATTATCTTGGCAGCTATGATAGGGAGAGTAATTGCTTATAATACTACTTCCACATCTAACAATACTGACAGAAGTGTTTTTGTTTATGTAAGCACACCGGTAAAACCTGTTCCGGATGTAACCGATTTTAAAGCACTGCGTGCTGATATGATAGCAGCTTATGAGAGTAATCCTAACAGTAGCATTCTTCCTAAAAAACTTAGTATTACCAATGCTGATTATGTTTCGTCGGGCAACGCATTATTTGCACAAGCAACGTCAGACCTTTCTCAGTATGCTGGAAAGAAAATCTATATCGGATTCTGGAATAATCTTACAAATGCAAACAGACCTATAGACCAACAGATATCATCTTCTTTTTTTCTTGATTCAAATTCATCCGCTACCTTTCAAATAGATGAGATGCAGATTTTTGCATCAGCGCTATTAGGTGTTGATGATATAAACACTCCTAAAGTTCTTACCCAACTAGTTCAAAACCCGGTAGTTTCTACTTTACTGTTACAATTAAACCCAGCTTTTGACCCAACATCTACTTTTGTTAAAGTATATAATATGTTAGGACAAGAAGTATTGGCTACATCCTATAAAGACCAAATAGAAGTATCAGCTTTGGTAACCGGAACTTATATTGTGCATATAACAAATGGTACGACGGTAGAAAAGTTGAAGTTCATCAAAAAATAAAACTCACTTGACAATAGCGAATTGGCGAATTTTAAAAAAATTCCCGCTGCTATTGGTTTAGTTTGTGGAAACGAAAACATCCCGAAGAGAATAAAAACAAAAACAAAATACTTATGAAAAAAGCAAGAGCTTTACTACTCGCCTTGTTAATAGTTGCAACATCCTGCGAAAGCGAACTTACCAATGAATCTGACGTGGCACAAAAACCTGCAAAGGTCAATATAAAAGGTTTTTCTACTCCCAATGCAGTAGAGATTAGATTAAATGGTAAGCCAGTAATCATAAATGATAATAGTTTCTATACTCAAAACATCCAAACAACTATCAACTTTGTATTGGATAAAGGCGAAAAAAATCCCTTAGCTGTTTACAATCATGAAACAGGCACTCAAATTGCCAACTATGAAATTACGTATGATAATATTGCAGACTATGAGAATTTTTATTTTTTTAATCTACCCGATATTTTTCTCGAAGTCTATGCCGTAAAACCTTCTATAAATCTAGGTAAAGTGGGCTTTAAGTTTCTTTTTGCCAATTTAGGAGAATTTTCAGGTACTGAACTTGAAAGTGTAAAAGGAATTCTGAAAAGAGAAAATGGAGCTGTACTGGCCACATTTGAAAACATTGGAAAAGATGATTTTTCTGAATTTAAGACTTACAATTTTTTCAGCAATACCGCACCCGTATTTTTAGAGCTTTACAAACCCGGTACCACAGAGCCCTACGCCGGTACAAACCCCATAAAAGCAAAAGTCATTCAAACCTATGGTGTCAATATGATTGTGCTGCAGGAAAAACAAGAGAACGGTACAGTAGTGATAAAAGGAGATATCGATATTGCAGATTACCTGTAATTAACTGATCTTCAAACAAAACCTATGGTTTAAAAAAACCTCATAAGTGTACCCCATATCCTAAAAAGATGCTCCAACTGGTGCAAAAAACCGATATTAATTTGAAAAGTTATTTTAAACCCAAAATAAAGGATGAAGAAATCAATTTTAATGCTACTGTCTGTAATTCTTTTGATTGCCTGCCAAACCGATGATGATATTCCTGTAACTTATGAAGAAGGTACAAATGAGTACATAAACGATTGGATTTACACACAAATGAAGCGCTATTATTATTGGAACGAAAGTATGCCTGCCAAGGGAAATTTATCTTTACCCCCGAAGGAATATTTCGGATCTTTAGTAAATAAGAATGATTTTTTTTCGTATGCAATCCATACCTCATCATCTGAAACATTTCCACAAAGCCTAGCGAATTCATTTGGCTTTGACTTTTCGTTTGTTGAATTTGAAGGACAGGTATATGGCATAGTGCTATATGTACTTTCAGATTCCCCGGCAGAGAGAAATGGGCTTAAGCGGGGACAGTTGATAACAGCCATAGGTAGCACAGCTTTAAGCCAGGGAAATTATAATAGGCTCTATCAAAATTTGGTAAATATGAAAGATGCTAAGTTGCAAATCGTTTCCTATTCTGAACAGTCAGGGTTTACAGCCACTAAAGAGATTAATATTACTCAGGGATTTACTTTTTCGCAACCTGTCCTCAGCAAGGTCATCACTTACCAAAATCACAAAGTAGGCTTTGTTGAAATACCGCATTTTTATGCCGGTCTCTCAAAGTCGTTACTAAATACGTTTCAGGAATTTAAGAATCAGTCTGTTAATGAAGTTGTTGTAGATTTGAGGTATAATGGCGGAGGCGATGTTTCCTCTGCTACAGCCCTTAGCATACTTTTGGCTCCCAACATACAATCTACTAATCAATTCATCCGGTTTAAGGGAAATTCCAACGGCGGTGAAGTGAACCAGACTTTTAAGGAGTCCCTGGAGATGAATGAATCCCAAGTCAGCTTTGAGGAACTTAGAGCTGTCCATCCGCAAATCCAGAGAGTTTATGTTTTGTGCGGCAGCCATACTGCATCGGCTTCTGAAATAATAATTAACAATCTAAAGCCTTTTATGGAAGTGATAACCATTGGCGAAAAAACCGTGGGTAAGGATGTTGCCAGCTTCCCGATTGAGGATGACAGGATTATTGGTGCAAAGGCAAAATGGGTATTATACCCCGCAATTTATAAAATATTTAATGCTAATGAAGAGGGTAACTATGCAGCTGGGATACAGCCAACTGTTGTTTTAAAAGAGCTTCAGGAACTAGAAATATTTCCTTTAGGAAATACAAATGAAATATTACTGAAGCGAGCCTTGAGTTCTATCTCTGGAAATGTACGTATTATGAACACCAAGACAATACAAAACCTTCAAAAACAGCGTCCCAATGTAATATCTGAACCACTGATAATTAAGAAAATGTGGCCTTGAAGATAACGAGTTAAAAACGAATCATCTTGACTATTTAAAAAAACACAAGTAGAGTGCAGGGAATTGATGCAAAAGAGCATAGAAATATACTGGAAGCCTTTCGCAGGTTTGAGGAATTATCCTCAATAATTAAAGATAAGATCACTATTGAAGAAGAAACCAAAACCCGTGAAGGGATGGAAGAGCTAACAGATACCTACAGCCAGTTCAAACACCTGCTCTCCGAGCTTGAAACCTGTATAAAAAGTTACGAAAAGAAGAGAAAGTCGGTGCAGAGTGTTATGTACAAAAGTATCCGCAAGATGAATGCTGAAGTGCAAAAAAAATCTCGGTAAAGAAGTATTAGTTTTAAAGGATTTTTATATGGAATTAGACAATTTATATGCAATAGCTAAAGAATTTAGATATTCCTTTTGCATTGCATCAATACTTCAAAATAACTAAATTGATTAACTTTAGGAAAACAGTACATAATAGCGAAACAGTAATTACAAATTAAAGATTGAAGCAGATCACTTATTTAATAAAAATAGATAAGTCAGCAATCGAATTTTATGCGCTTAACGGTCAAAGCAATATAAAAGTTCAGGCTATTTGAGAATAACCGGATTAACTTAACATACAAAAAGCCTGTAAACAAAGAGTTTACAGGCTTTTCTGTGGAGTCGCCGGGAATCGAACCCGGGTCCAAACAAGCAACTAAAGAGCTTTCTACACGCTTATTTCCTGATTAGATTTTCGATGTTAAGCAAGGCCAGAAACAGCCACTCAACACTTATCTTCTTAATTTTCGAAATCCACCCGAAGCTCATGGAAATCTAGGTTTATTTTTACGGTTCCCCTAAACAGAACGCCACAAACCAAGGCTTTCAAGGAGAATCCAGCTTCCCTACCTTGTAGGGACGTGGCTAATCGTACTATAATTCAGATTATGCAGCTAAAGCGTAGTTATTTTCGCCGTGTAAAAGTGTGAGATCTTATATTTACGAGCAAGGTCTCAATGCTCGACGTGCTTACTTTTCAATTCGACTTGCTGTCAAAACCAGTCGACCCCAAAAATGAGTTTGCAAATTTATACTATTTGTAGTTACTTTTTATTAAAATTTTCAGAAAAATTCTATTATTCTTCGTCTTTAAACTGAAAAGGGTAATCTCCAAAAATGGGAGCCAGTTTACGGACTGCATACGTATTTCTTGTCATTTTATTGGATAGGGCAATTATCGTTACGCCTTCTTTCATAAGTGGAATATAAGAAGAGGTGTTTCCGTGCCACCAACCGTTATGAAAGTAAAAGTTCTGACCAGTTTCCCAATTGATCATTCTAATTCCGAGACCATAATTTTTGGTTCCCTTGCGTTCATTACTCTGTCCGGTGTAAACTTCTTTTAACAAAGCCGGTTTTAAAAAGTCAGGCGCATTTCTGGCCCTGTCAAATTTTAAAAGATCACGGACTGTTGAAAAGATATTTTTATCACCATAAACGTTATCCAGGTAATCAAAACCAATTTCTACCCCATTCCCTTTATAGGAAGGAACAATATTTTTTCGCTCTTTATCATCATCAAAAACATACGTATGTGTCATTCCAAGAGGCTTGAAAATCATTTGAGACATGGCTTCTTTGTAGGTTAGTCCGGTTATTTTTTCAATAATAAGAGCCAGCATCGCGTAATTGGTATTGCAATACGCAAAACGGGTTCCAACTCTTGACTCCAAACCTACATTTTTAGTCGCCAGGATATCCAGAATATCTTTGTTTGTCAGCTGGTTATGTCTGTCCCAAACCGATTTATCCCTGTCTGTAAAATAAGCATAATTTCGCATTCCGCTGCGATGACACAATAACATTCGAACGGTACATTCTTCGTACGGGAACGTTTTTAAAATGGTATTTACTTTTTGATCCAGGCCAATTTTGCCTAAATTGATTAATTTTAAAACAGCAGTTGCAGTCAGTACCTTGCTCACAGAAGCAATTTGTACCGGTGTATCTGCAGTAATTTTTGTGCCTTCATTTTTATTAGCAAACCCATTATATCTTTCAAAAATAATCTGACCGTTTTTTGCTACCAGAAAACTTCCGTTCATACTATTATTTGGCCAGTTTTTATTGTAAAAATGATTGATTCGCCCTTTTACGGAGTTAACGTAGGCGGCAGTTATTTTTTTTTCAGGTCCCATCGGAACCATTTTACCTAATGTATCTTTTTCTTTTACAGCTTCATTCTCACTGTTATTTTTATCTTTTCCACAGGAACTTAAAACTAAAATTGAGAAAAGTATTTGTGGTATATTTGTTTTTTTAAGGAAACTCATTTTCATTTATTCTTTAAAAACAAATATATAGAATTCAATATTTATGATTAAAGGTTTTAGCCGATGAAAATTCTTAAAATTAACATACGTTTAACATCATTTTTCGCCAGCTTATTGTACATCAGACCTTAAGCATTCATAATCATTAAAAATAAGAAAAGGGCAACAAAATTTTAACTATATTTGTTATATTTAAAACAAAATAAGTGAAAAAAGTTATATTATTAAATACCAAAAATACTTTAAATGAAATTCGGAATTATAAAAGAAAGAAAAAATCCACCTGACAGACGTGTTGTCTTTTCACCTGATGCATTAGCTCAATTAAAGCAGCTTTATCCAGAGGCTTCTGTAACTGTTGAAAGCTCAGATATTAGAGTTTTTTCTGATTTACAATACAAAAGTATGGGTATTACCGTTGCGGATAATGTTTCAGATTGCGATATTTTATTTGGAGTTAAAGAAGTTCCCGTTGAGCATTTAATTCCGAATAAGTCTTATTTCTTTTTTTCGCATACGATAAAAAAACAGCCTCACAACAAAAAGCTTTTACAGGCAATTTTAGAAAAAAATATCACTTTATACGATCATGAAACTATTGTTGATGAACATAACCGCCGATTAATAGGGTTTGGAAAATACGCCGGAATGGTTGGGGTTTACAATGCAATTCGTGCATTCGGTATAAAATTTGAATTATTCAAACTTCCAAAAGCAGAAACACTTTCAGGAAAAGATGCGCTCATCATGCAGTTGAAAAGAATTACATTACCTCCTTTAAAATTCGTCATTACCGGAACCGGAAAAGTTGGAAGCGGTGCGCTGGAAATTTTGAAAGCAATCAAAGTCAAAGAAGTAACTATTGATAATTATCTGACTAAAAACTACACCCAATCCGTTTATGTACAGCTGGATGCATTAGAATACAACAAAAGAACTGATGGAAAGATTCTTGACTTTACAGATTTCACACAATATCCGGAAGAATATATTTCTGATTTTGAAAAATTCACCAAAGTCAGCGATATTTACATAGCGGGTCATTTTTACGGAAATAACGCACCCATGATCCTGACCCAGGAAATGTTAAACGCCAAAGACTGCAAAATAAGAGTTGTAGCTGATGTTTCTTGCGATGTAAACGGTCCAATTGCGAGCACGCTTCGTTCTTCGACCATTGCTGAACCATTGTATGGTTATTTACCATCAGAAAATAAAGAAGTTGATATTTTTCATCCTGCGGCAATTGTAGTGATGGCTGTAGATAATTTACCTTGCGAAATTCCTAAAGATGCGAGCGAAGGCTTTGGAGAACAATTTATGGAGCATGTAATTCCTGCTTTCTTTAACAAAGACAAAGACGGAATACTGCAACGTGCTAAAATTTCCGAAAATGGCAAACTGACAGAGCGGTTTAGTTATTTACAGGATTATGTTGATGGGAATTAATTTGTAACTATTTTTAATCCATTAAAAAAAATACTTACTATTAATCAACCAACATGAAAAAACTCGTAATCACATTTTCAATTTCATTAGTATTAAACTGTGCTCATTTATTTGCTCAAGCCAATACGGAGACTCCTTTGTATCCAAATGGTATTGAAAAAAATCCGATAATACATCCCAATCCTGAAAAGGTAGTAGATTCTGTCATTAATCCGATGTCATTATCCCATAAAAACAGGGTGATCAGTAATATTTCGGTTCCAACCTGTCAATTATTCCCAGCTTCAGAATCGAATAACAAACATATTGGAGTAGTAATTTTTCCTGGTGGAGGCTTAACCACGAACTGGGTTGATAAGGAAGGAACTGACTTAGCGATGTGGCTTTCAGCGCAAGGGATCAATTGTATGGTAGTAAAATACAGGACCAACAGAAAGGATGAAAAAGGAGAAATGATTATTCCAATGGATGATTATAAAGGAGCCGTTTATCAGGATGCGAGAACAGGTATTTTAAAAATGAAAGAACTAGCAGAAAGCCTGAAAATTGACAAAGATAAAATCGGGATTTTGGGCTTTTCGGCTGGTGGCTGGCTAAGCGAACGCATTATCATAAAATCTACCGAAACAAAAGAAACTATAGATTGGAAACCGGCTTTTGCTGCTTTAATTTACCATGGCAATACGCTTAGTAATTTTAAACGAATTGACAACGTTCAGGCCTTACCTCCTATTTTTATGGCAATTGCCCGTGATGATAAAAAAATGCCTGTAAAAGAAATTATTCCGGGTCTGGCTGCCATTGCTGCAGAAGTAAAAAAATCAGAATTACATATTTATTCTAAAGGTGATCACGGTTTTGGACTGGCTTATGACAAAGGACATTCGGTTTCAAAATGGAAAGACAGTTTCTATGATTGGCTATTGGATATTTACAATAAGTAAAAATCAAGTTATTTTATACTAGTTTATACATATAAAAAAGGGAGGAAGTTTTTAAATTTCCTCCCTTTTTTGGTTTTATAATATTGAGTTGAATTGATTGTTGTAAAAACTACACCATTTCCTCAGGTTTAACCCAATCATCAAAATCTTCCGGGGTTACGTATCCTAAACGAACAGCTTCCTCTTTAAGCGTAGTCCCGTTTTTGTGAGCCTTTTGGGCAATTTCTGCTGCTTTGTAATACCCTATTTTCGTATTTAAAGCTGTTACCAGCATCAGTGAGTTATCTACCAATTCTTTGATACGTTTATAATTAGGTTCAATTCCCTGAGCACAATGTTCATCGAATGAAACACACGCATCGCCCAATAATCTTGCTGACTGCAGAAAGTTTGCGGCCATAACAGGTTTAAAAACATTTAGTTCATAATGTCCCTGCATCCCTCCTACTGCAATTGCAACATCATTTCCAATCACCTGGGCACAAACCATTGTCAAGGCTTCGCATTGCGTTGGATTTACTTTTCCCGGCATGATAGAAGACCCGGGTTCATTTTCAGGAATATGAATTTCGCCAATTCCGGAACGCGGTCCTGAAGCCAGCATTCTCATATCATTTGCGATTTTATTTAATGAAACAGCTAATTGTTTTAAGGCTCCGTGAGATTCAACAATCGCATCATGGGCAGCCAAAGCTTCAAACTTGTTTTCAGCAGTTACAAATGGATGACCGGTAAATTTTGCAATATATTCTGCCACTTTTACATCGTAGCCTTTTGGAGTGTTAAGTCCTGTACCAACCGCAGTTCCGCCAAGAGCAATTTCTGATAAGTGCGCTAATGTATTTTTAAGCGCTTTTAAGCCGTATGCCAGTTGTGCTGCATAGCCTGAAATTTCCTGCCCAAGGGTTAATGGCGTTGCATCCATTAGGTGTGTACGGCCAATTTTTACAACGTCTTTAAATTCGGCTGCTTTTTTGACTAATGTTGCGTGCAGTTTTTCTACTCCCGGAATTGTGGTTTCAACTACCATTTTATAGGCTGCAATATGCATTCCGGTTGGAAAGGTATCATTGGACGATTGTGATTTATTTACATCATCATTGGCTTTAATGAATTGTTCGCCTTCGCCAATTTCAAAACCTTTGAGAACCTGCGCACGATTAGCAATAACTTCATTGACGTTCATATTGCTTTGTGTACCTGAACCGGTCTGCCAGATTACAAGCGGAAACTGATCATCTAATTTACCTTCTAAGATTTCATCGCAGACTGCTGCAATTGCATCTCTTTTTTCGATTGGCAAAACTCCTAAATCGTAATTGGCATAAGCAGCTGCTTTTTTAAGATAAGCAAAGCCTTCTATAATTTCTTTTGGCATTGATCCTGAATCACCAATTTTAAAATTATTTCGGGAACGCTCTGTTTGTGCACCCCAATATTTATCGGCCGGAACCTGGACCTCGCCCATGGTATCTTTTTCTATTCTGTATTTCATTTGTTATTTTGTAATATGTTGTTTGTAAAATGTGAAATGTTATTTGTGCGATTTAAAAACTGAAGTTTCTTTTGAAAACAAGTGTCTTAGCCCTGATGGAAGCGGTATCCTTTGCTGCCGGGGTTCGGCAGTAAAGATATAGCGGACAGCAGGAACAGCTCCTGAAAATACTCATGTTATTCTATTTTAGACACTTGAAAAAACCCTTATTTAAAATGAGTATAAATATAACGATAATTGTCCTTTTAGAAAAATTGATTTGGTTTTTATTGGCAAGAAAAAATATAAAACCTACATTTGTGCTTACATTCAAAAATTCCGGAAAACATGTTTGAATTTTCACAGTACTTAGGTTTTTTACTTTTCTTGACCATACTAACTATAGGGTTTTGGTTAATGTTTTTCTTAGTTGGTTTCGTATCTTACTGGGTTACGGGAGCTAGCTGGGAAATGTTCAAAGAGAAAAGAGCAAAGAAAAGACAAGAAGAACAGTCAGTTAAACTTTAATTGATTTCATAAAAAAGGACCCGTGAAAACGAGTCCTTTTTTTTATGCTAAAAAAATAAAATTGCAAATAAAAAATTCCAAATTCCAATCTGTGAAATTGGAATTTGGAATTTACTTTTTGAAGTTTAAACTATATTATCCCTGGAATTCACCACCTTCTTCACCGCCGTTTCCATTATTTTTTGGTGCATTTTTATCCCTGTCAGTTTTTTTCATATTCAGCCTGTAGGTAAATGACAAGTTGATTTGTCTTTTTCTCCATTGAAATTCACTGTAAGAATTCACACTTGAGAGATTCGTTTCATTTTTCATTCTTCTTGAATTGAAAAGATCACTTACATTTAAAGCAATGGTACCTTTATCTTTTAAAACATCTTTGCTAAATGCTGTATTTACTACATAGTTACCCAAACTTTTTCCCTGGGCCGTATTTCTTGGTCCAAAATACATTCCGGATAATTGCCAGTCAATTTTATAAGGTAATGATAAACGCGAATTTACTCTTCCAAACCATGAGAAAGTTTCATTGTTTAAATTGGTTGTAATTTCTTCGCTTTTGGTATTTTTATACGTATAACTTCCTGTCGTTTTAACATCTGAAAGATTAAAACTACTGTTTATTTTCCAGATTTTAAACGGCGTGTAATTCAATGTAAATTCAAAACCAAACTGCTGCTCTTTTGCCAGGTTAATCGGGCTGCTTAAAACGACCGGGTTATTGCCTACAAATTGTCCTGTTTCAGTTCTGACAAATGAGAACACATCTGTAGTGTATTCATAAAACAAGGAAGTACTAAAAGTTACTTTTTCCCAACGTTTTAAATAACCTAAGTCAAATTTATCAGTAAATGACGGATCTAAATCCGGATTACCTCTAAACAAGTTAATATTACTGGAATAATTTGTCGCCGGATTCAGGAAACGTCCTCGTGGTCTCGACAAACGCTTACTGTAGCTCAAAGAAACGCTGCTCGCATCTGATATTTCATAATTTACGAATGCGCTTGGAAAGAAATTATTATATTTTTTCGTATTATAACTTGGCGTATCCAATAAATTAACATCAATAACTGTATCCTCCCAACGCAAACCAAACAAATAAGAAAATCTATTAACCTTAAAACCATATTGCGTATAAAATGAATTAATGCGTTCATTGTATTCTAAAGTGTTAGAAAGATACCCACTAATTGGATTTCCCTGATTATCAGTCTTAACACTATATTCATTATCCATAAAATTAAAGTTACCTTTATAACCCGCTTCGAACTGACCACCATTTTTTAATGGCAGTACATAATCGGCCTGAAGCTGTAACTGTTCCTGGTTTTGATTATTAAAAGTTTGGTCGATAGTTGCAGGTTCACCGCTTCCTATTGTCTCATCGGTGATATACGAATTATCCGAATCTTTATCTTTAGAATATGAAAAATCTAACGTTAATTTATGACCTTTATCGTTGAAGTTTTTCAGGAAATTAGATGAATATTCAAAATCCCTTCCTGTATCGTTCCCTTCACTTAATCGGTATCGCGTTGAAGTAAATACATGATTCGGATCAAAAGAATTATAATTTACCAAATCATTATTAGAGCCGCTATTATCTCTGTAGCTTATAGCATTTGTCCAATATGTATTAGGCGCTATTGTCCACTCAAGACCTGTTTTTGTCGATATTCCTTTTCTGAGACGTTCGGTATCTTTGTCTTCATCGGTATATCCAATGATTTGATTATCTTTAATATTGGTAGAATTGGTTATACCCGCTCCTTCACTAGTTCTGTAATCATATCCGGTAGAAGTAAAAAAGTTTACTTTCTCTGTTTTAAAATTCAAATTGGCACTTGCTCCATACGTTTCCGGAACTCCGCCTGAGACAATAAAACTTCCGTTCAAACCTAAATTTTTACCTTTTTTCAGCACAATATTCAGGATACCTGCACCACCTTCAGCGTCATAGCGGGCAGATGGGTTTGTAATCACTTCCACTTTATCAATAGCATCTGCCGGAATCTGTCGTAAAGCTTCTGCCATATTTAATGCGTTTGAAGGACGTCCGTCTATAAAAATTCGGACATTTTCGTTTCCTCTCAAACTTACGTTTCCTTCAACGTCTACAGAAACCGAAGGGACATTTTCTAACACATCACTTACAGTTCCTCCTTTTACGATCATATCCTGACCAACGTTGTAAACTTTTTTGTCTAATTTAATTTCTACAGTTGACTTTTCTGCGCGAACCACAACTTCATTCAGTTGTGCTGCATCTTCAGAGAGATTAATTACTCCTAAATTCGTATCGTCAGAAATATTTTTCCCTTTGATATCAGTTGACTTAAACGAAATGAATTCAATTTTTATATCGTAAGTCCCGGGTGCAACAGCTACTTCAAATTCCCCTTTTGGATTTGTAATTCCACCTGCAATCACTTTAGGGTCATTTGCAGCTGTAATAGAAATTGTAGCGTATTCAAGTGGCTGTTTGGAAATTTTTTCTAAAACTTTACCACTAATTTTTACTTTGTTCTGACCCGAGGGTGGTTGTTGTGCATAAATGCTTAATCCCGAAAACACTAACAGGATTAATATTGCAAATCTGATTTTTTTCATTATTTTTATGATATATCTTTTTCTCTTAGACCACAAATATAGTCTTTGGTTTAAAAGAGAAAATCACAAAAAAATGTTAATACAATGTTTTATATTCCTTCTAAAAAAGAAGCTACTTTTTCAATATCCCGGCCAATAATCGCTTTTCCTTCTTTAATTACGATTGGTCTTTCAATCAAAATTGGATTCTCAATCATAGCCTGAATGATTTCTGAATCAGTTAATGTTTTTTCTTTATAATTTTCAATCCAGATTTTCTCTTTAGTCCTGACAAGCTCAATAGGTTTCAAATTTAATTTCCCGATCAATTTTTTTAATTCATCAAAGGATGGCGTTTCCGTAAGATAAGGAATAATTTCGTATTCCTGATTTGATTGATCTACAAAAGCCAGACAGGTCCTTGATTTTCCGCAACGGGGATTATGATAAATTTGTATCATTATATTTTTTTTTTAATGTTGTAAGATAATTGAATTTAAAAAAGGTATTTTAGCTATCCCCAAAAATAAGATTTACTTATTAAACTCAATTCTAATCTTAAATTTTTAAATACATGTTTTTAGAACAGGGAATTAAGCCTGAAAATAGCTTTGGAAAGTATATTTTAGGGTCTGTAATCATCATAATTGCTTCGTTTCTTGGTCAGATTCCTTTCACTGTAGCTTTAGTTTACAAAAGTTTTACAGATAAAACCACTATTCCGTCTGATAACGATTCAGCCATGAAAGTATTTGAACCTAATCTTACTTTATTTATGCTTATGATATCATTTGCTTTTGCTTTAGCAGGCGCTTTTTATGTAGTTAGACATCTTCATAATCAAAGTATTCTATCCATTACAACCTCCCGAAGAACAATTGATATCAAGCGTATTTTATTTTCATTTTTTTTATGGGCAGGATTTTCCATAGCAAGCTTTTTGTTTGTCTACTTACAATCTCCTGAACAATTTATTTTGAATTTCAAACCTGTTCCTTTCCTGATTCTGGTAGTTATCGGAACCTTGTTAATTCCGATACAAACCAGCACGGAAGAGTATATTTTCAGGGGCTATCTTATGCAGGGATTTGCTGGTTTAGCGCGAAACAGATGGTTTCCATTAGTAATGACCTCTCTTATATTTGGTTCTATGCACTGGTTTAATCCTGAAGTAACTAAAATGGGTAACATTATAATGATTTATTATATTGGCACCGGTTTATTTTTAGGAGTGATTACTTTAATGGATGAAGGAATGGAGTTAGCATTGGGTTTCCATGCTGCAAACAATCTGATTGGCGCGTTGTTGGTAACTTCAGACTGGTCCGTTTTTCAAACTCATTCTATCTTTATAGATTTATCTGAACCTTCAGCAGGTTTGGATGTTATTTTTCCAATAGTCATTATCTACCCTATTTTACTTTTTATTTTTAGTAAAAAATACAACTGGAAAAACTGGAAAGAAAAGTTAACAGGCGATATAACACTTACTGAAATAATAAAATATTAAATCATGATTAAATTAACACATAAAAATGTTCATAATCATTTTAAAATAAACGGTCATCACCTCAATGGAGCCGAGCTCAGCAGCGTAGCTTACAGCTTTATTAAAGAAGGCGATCCTAACGAACAGGCAATTGGGGAATTCTTATTAGACTGGTTCGATGAAAAAGAGTACATCGAAATGAAAACATCAGGAACTACGGGGCTTCCAAAATTAGTTCGGTTACAAAAACAAGCGATGATACAATCTGCTTTAGCGACAGGTGATTTCTTTGGTTTAAAACCCAGAGACAAAGCATTACTCTGCCTTCCGGTAAAATTTATAGCTGGTAAAATGATGCTGGTAAGAAGCTTAATTTTGGGGCTTGATTTAGATATTACAGAACCAAGCACAGCTCCTTTATCGTTTAATAAAACAAGATATGATTTTGTGGCAATGGTACCTTTGCAAGTACAAAATTCCGTTAAATCATTAGAAAAAGTTAAAAAACTCATCGTTGGCGGTGCAAAAATGGATACCGAATTAGAAGAAAAACTGCTGCCTTTAAAAACGGAAATATATGAAACTTATGGAATGACCGAAACCATTACTCATATTGCAGCCAGAAAAACAGGTGAAAAAGTTTTTACTGTTCTTCCAAATGTAAACATAGCAAAAGACAATCGGGGATGTTTAATAATTACTATTCCTGCTATTTCTGAAGAACCAATTATTACTAATGATCTGGTAGAATTAATAACAGAAAACCAATTTACTTTTTTAGGAAGAATCGACAATGTGATTAACAGCGGCGGCGTAAAATTAATTCCTGAACAAATCGAAGCAAAATTGACAGGAAAAATCAATTCCCGATTTTTTGTTACAGGGATTCCGGATTCTCTTTTAGGTGAAAAATTAATTTTGGTCATTGAAGGTGAGAAACAAGTGTTTCAAGAAGATTTCTTTGATGCTTTAGACAAGTATGAAAAACCAAAAGAAATCGTTTTTATTCCGAAATTTAAGGAAAATGAAAATGGAAAACTGCTGCGTAAACCAAGCTTACAGGTTTAAAATCCAATAAAAAAATTCCAAACTCCAATAAGTATGATTGGAATTTGGAATTTTTAAATATTAGAATTTTTATTATTTTTTGCGTTCTAATAATGCCATATAAAAGCCGTCAAAACCTGAATCTGATGCCAATAATTTACGGTCTTCAATAAAAGTAAATTGTTGCCCGATTTCAGTTTTAAGGAATTTCTCTACCTGTTCCTGATTTTCTGATGGTAAAACAGAACATGTTGCATATACCAATTTTCCTCCTGGTTTTACAATTTTAGAATAACTTTCTAAAACCTCAGACTGTACTTTACGGATGTTATCAATAAATTCAGGTTGTAATTTCCATTTAGAATCCGGGTTTCTTTTTAATACCCCTAATCCGCTGCAAGGTGCATCAATCAAAACACGATCTGCTTTTTCATGCAGTTTTTTAATCACTTTTGTCGTATCAATAATACGGTATTCAATATTAAAAGCACCATTTCTTTTGGCTCTTAATTTTAATTGCTTGAGTTTACTTTCATACAAATCCATTGCAATTAATTGTCCTTTGTTTTCCATTAAAGAAGCAATATGCAATGTTTTTCCGCCGGCTCCGGCACAAGTATCAACAACACGCATTCCTGGCTTTACATCCAAAAACCCGGCAACTAATTGAGAGTTTGCATCCTGAACCTCAAAAAGTCCTTGCTTGAATGCATCTGTCAAAAACACATTTGCTCTTTCTTTCAAAACCAAAGCTTCAGGCTGATCTTTTAAATATTCTGTCTCAATATTTAAATCCATCAATGTATTTCTAAGACTTTCTTTAGTTCCTTTAAGCGTATTAGTCCTTAAGATAACTTTTGCAGGCTGGTTTTGGGCTGCAATTTCTTTTGCCCAGACCTTTTCTCCTAATTCTTTTGCGCCTAATTCATCCATCCAGTCAGGGATAGATTCTTTTAAAGCCCTAACTTTTGAAAGCTCGTCAAAACGACCTTTTATTTTTCTTTCAGGAGTTCCTTCTAATTGTCTCCAGTCCGGAATTGGATATCCTCTTAAAACGGCCCAAACTGCAAACATTCTCCACAGATTATCTCTGTCATAGGGTTCTTTAACTTCGGCAATTTCAGCATACAATCTTTTCCAACGAACAATTTCGTATATGGTTTCAGCAACAAACTTCCTGTCAGAACTTCCCCAACGTTTGTCTTTTTTTAATGCTCTGGCTACCACTTTATCCGCATATTCTCCTTCATTGAAAATTGCGTTCAAAGAATCGATGGTAGTATAAACTAAATTTCTGTGTAATCTCATTTTAATTATTTGAGTTGCAAAGGTACTATTAATTGATTGAAAGTTAAATTTTTAATTTGGATGTTATTTTTAACTTTCATTAAAAAGAAAAACACTCTGATAAAGCTTAAAAGAGTGTTTTTAATTTATTTTGTAAAATGATTTATTTAATAATTCTCGTTAAACCTATATTATCCGGAGCATGAAGCACCATTGGAAATTTCTCAATTTTTACTGAACTGCTATCTAAGCCAAAAGCACTTTCTTCAGACAAACTCAATTTTTTAATCAGGAAATAGGAGTTCATGATTATCTTCTCATGCCATAATAAATCAGAGTCATTTGACAGAAATTTTTCAGACAATACGAATTTAAAATCTCCAACAATATTATTTTTATTCAACGATTCGTAACGACTGGTAATATCAACCTCTCCATTTTTTACCATATCCCGAATAACTTCCCTAAACATCAAATTGATTTTTGTTGGTTCTCTGAAGCCTAAATTGAAATCAATTCTGTAAATGTCGTCTTTAGCAATTTCAGTTACTTTATATTGTGTTTTATATGGTTCCGTTAAAATATTGACATGTACAAACCAATAGATATCTGCTCGTTTAGGACGCTTTTGCAAAATTGAATACATTACTTTTTGCTCTATCTCATCAACGCGGTTTGCATTTGTCATGTAAACCAAATGCGTTGCATATTTAGGAATCGATAAATCTTCACTCAATTCCATCAAAACTTTCTTATAATCGTCAATTTTAACAATTTTAGTATAGCTTTTATTAATTTGCTTGGCCACATACCATACAGTCATTACCGAAATCAGCATTATAGCAATAATTAGGGTTACATAACCGCCCTCCGCAAATTTTGTAATATTGGCAAGTAAAAAACAGCCTTCAATTACTAAATAAATGGCGATCAAAGGAACCATAAAATAGAGCTTCACTCTTTTCATGATCAAATAATAATTCAATAAAATGGTTGTCATAATCATACACAGTACAATTGCCAAACCATAGGCATGTTCCATATTACTTGACTTTTCAAAGTGCAAAACGATTCCGACACATCCAAAAAACAATAACCAGTTAATGGACGGAATATACAATTGTCCTTTTACTTCAGTCGGATATTTGATTCTTACTTTAGGCCAGAAATTCAATCGCATCGCTTCATTTATCAAAGTAAATGAACCACTGATAAGCGCCTGGGAAGCAATAACTGCAGCCAAAGTTGCTATTACGATACCTACAGGCTGAAACCAGTTGGGCATAATTAAGTAAAACGGATTACCATTCTCTCCCCCTAATCCTTGTAGAGTCTGTCCTTCGTGATGAATTAGATAAGCTGCCTGACCAAAATAATTCAAAACCAAAGTTAGTTTTACAAAAACCCAGCTAATTCTAATATTTTTTCTTCCGCAATGCCCCATATCAGAATACAATGCTTCTGCTCCTGTAGTACATAAGAATACAAATCCTAATACAAAAAACCCATCAGGATGTATTGACAATAAATGGTAAGCATAATATGGATTAATGGCTTTAATAACTTCCGGATGATCTAAAATCTGAACAACTCCTAAAGTTCCAAGCATTGCAAACCAAATAAGCATCATTGGCGCAAAAAACTTACCAACTAACTTAGTACCAAACTGTTGAATTGTAAACAATATAAATAAAATTCCAATAACAATTGGTATTGTATTTATTTCAGGGTAATATGTTTTTATTCCTTCAACCGCAGAAGAAACTGAAATGGGCGGTGTAATAATTCCATCTGCCAATAAAGCACTACCACCTATAATAGCGGGTACAATCAGCCATTTTATTTTGGTTTTCTTGACTAAGGCATATAATGCAAAAATACCTCCTTCTCCATGATTGTCAGCACTTAAAGTAATAAGTACATATTTAATAGTCGTTTGAAGGGTTAATGTCCAGAAAACACAGGAAATACCTCCTAAAACAATATCTGCATCAATAGAATGGTCACCAAGTATGGCTTTCATCACATATAATGGAGAAGTACCAATATCTCCATAAATAATCCCTAATGTAATCAACAAACCACCTATAGACAACTTACTGTGTAAGTTTTTATGCGCTGCGCTCATGTATAATTTTATAAAAGACGGTTGCAAATTTACTCTTTTAAAATAAATTAGCGTCAATTATAATTTAAAATAACAAAAAAAACACAACCCTTCGATTGTGCTTTTTTTTTGATTTAAAAAGTTTATTTTTAATATTAAATTCTTCTTCCGCCACCTCTTGACTCTGAAGTATTTCCTCTTTGTGAATTCCCTCCTCCTCTTGATTCCTGACTTGCTCTTGGAGACTCAGAACGTTGCGAAGCTTCCGGTCTTGCAGGTCTGCTTTCAGATGACGATCTGTTTTGAGCATAACCACCTCTCGAAGATTCTGCCCTTTGGCTTGAAGCCGCTCTGTTTTCAGAGTTACCTCTTGAAGAATTCATTCTGTATTCATTAGAATTTCCTCTCGATTCATTTCTTGAGTTGTTTTCAACTCTTGCCGGGCTATTAACAGTTGCCGAATTATCTCTTCCGGAAGCTACCCTGTTTGAATTAAAGTTTCTGTCAGACGTGCTTCTATTATCATTAGAATTGTTTCGGGACTCGTACCTTTGATTATTTTCAACTCTTACCGTATTACTATTTCTGTCCGAAGCAATTCTGTTTGAATTATAGTTTCTGTCAGACATATTTCTGTTATCATTATAACTTCTGTTTGAATTTGTGTTTTCTGTAGAAATTCTTCCAGAATTAGATCTGTTAGTACTGTAACCATTTTGGTTTCTGTTATACTCTCTGCTTGCAACACGTCTTTGATCTAAATCATATCTATTACTTACATTCGAATGTCTGTGAGAAAAACTACGGTCAGGATATTGTCTTTCATATCCATAAGAACGTCTGGATTCATATATTACAGGTGCTCTGTAACTTCTTCTGTTATTTACATAATTATAATGATTGTTTACATTGATACAAACATCCACATTTCTTCTATATCTGTAAATTGGGTAAGGTCTCCAGGCAACGTAATAGGTTGGAAAAAAATTCCATGTCCAAGTAGAGTAATAAGGTCTGTAGTTTGTAATCCAGAATGATGAATAAATAACTGGTGTTACGTTATAAACCGGCTCATAAATATAATTTGGACCGTAAAAATAACTGTTACCTACAACCTGAATGCTTACTTTATTATAATTATCCCTTTCTACATCGATAGTCGCAATATCCTGATAAACATCACGATCAAGAACCGATTGTATGACAATAACGTGAGTTCTGTTTTCTACAGTTTCAATAACACGTAAATAATCAACCTGATCATCATTATTCAAATCAAGATTTGAAATTTGATATTTCGGATCATTTAAACGTCTTTCAAAATCCTGAAGATTAGCTGACTCTCCAAAAATAGAAGCCACAGCCCTTAAATCTAAATTATCACTGATATCGGAGTTTTTTGCGTAAACAGTCGTTTGGCTTTGTACTGCACAAGAACTTAAACCTATAGCTACTAAAGCTAAAAAAAGTATTTTGGTTTTCATGGCAAATCATATTAAGATTAATATTCTGGAATATCCAATTACTGTGCCAGAAAAAAAACAAAATATATTTTACTTGTTGTAAATAATTGTATTTTAGCAACAACTAAATCTTAACTTATATGAAAAAAGTAATGTTATTTTGTAGTGTCTTTGTTTTATTTCTATCTTTTAAACCATTGAATTACAAAGACAAAACAGCTTTCTATGGCGGTTTCACATCAATGGAGACAGACACCTTATTTCAGGACAAAATCAGTATCAGGGCAATTTCTATTGACAAAAATAAGGTTTGGTATGGTGCCGATAACTCCCGCTTTGGATATTATGATTTAGATAAAAAAGAGAAATTTGAAGAGCATATTTATCGAGATACCTTAAAATTAGAATTCAGAAGCATCGCTCAAACTTCAAAAGATGTCTTCTTGTTGAGTGTCGGAAATCCGGCTTTACTTTATTCCGTTTCTAAAAAAACACAAAAAGTAAAATTAGTTTACAAAGAAGTTAATGAGAAAGTCTTTTACGACAGTATGCAATTTTGGAATGATAAAGAAGGAATTGCTATTGGTGATCCAACAGAAGATACTTTTTCAGTAATTATAACCCGTGACGGAGGAGAAACATGGGCAAAATTATTATCAGATAAGTTACCAACCAATGCTAAAGGCGAGACGGCTTTTGCTGCCAGCAATTCAAATATTGTTATAAAAGGAGATGACACCTGGCTGGTTTCAGGAGGAAAAAAATCACGAGTTTTCTACTCTCCGGATAAAGGCAAAACCTGGAAGGTAATCGAAACACCTATTGTCCAGGGAAAAGCAATGGCTGGGATTTTCACAGCAGATTTTTACGATTCAAAACATGGATTTATTGCAGGAGGTGATTATGAACTTCCAAACCAAAAAAAAGACAACAAAGCTTTTACAACAGATGGTGGCAAAACATGGGAACTAATTGGTCAGGGCATGGGTTTTGGATATGCATCATGTGTGCAGTATGTACCCGGGGGGAATGGCAAAGAAATTATCTGTGTTGGTTCTGAAGGAATTCAGTATTCTCAAAATGGCGGTGCCAACTGGACACAATTATCTACAGACACGAAACTTTTTACCATTCGTTTTGTTAACAGAAATACAGCAATTGCTGCAGGTTATAATAAAGTTATCAGATTACGATTTAAATAAAAATAACAAGACCCCTAAATAATAAAGTAAGTATTATTATATAGGGGTCTTATCGCTGTTGTTCCTTGTGGTATTTGGGGCGGCTATATTTTCATTAGTTTTTACCTGCTTTTTCCTTATATTGTTTCAACAATTTTCGGTTAAAATCATCTTCTGATTTTTTAAGTTTTAATATTTTTTTAGCAGAAAGCACTTTGCGAAGGTTACTCATATATTTTTCTCTTAAATAATACAGTTCTTTGTCTGTACTTTCTATTTGAGACAATAAAGCAGAAGCTTCTTTTTCTGAAAGCGAATTAACACTGTCATCATTTAATTTTCGAAAATACGTTTTCATTTTTTCATGACGTAATTCATATTGCTTATCATCAAAAGCATTATAAATTGGCCAGAATTTTTCAGCTTCATTTGATGTAAGTTCCAATTCTGTAGTCAAGAAAGACACTTTGTAAGCTTTAATCTTTTCGCGTTTTTCATCTATTTTTTCACTTTGTGCATAAAATGAAAAGCTAACTAAAAACAGTACTATGGGCAGTATATTTTTGATTTTCATCACTATAGTTTTTATTTTTATTCTGAAATTAAATTTTCAATGTTTGGATTTGAAGACAAAACATCTTCAAGTGTTTCCTGTTCAAGAACCACATTTTTATTTATTGCTTCAATATCTTTAGTGTCTAATTCACGGATTAAATCATATTGATTTATACCAGACTGATAAGATAAATATGTTTCTAAAGTAGCCTCATCAAGTTCTTTTGATTTATTGTAATTATTTACTGCCGGAATCATTAATGCAATAAAAATTACTGCAGCCGCAATCATCGCAATAACCTTTTTACGTTTGTAAATAGGAATTACTTTCACTTCCCTTTCATTGATTTGCTGTAAAACCTTTGCTGAAAAATCATCAAAATAATGATCCGGAGTTTTAAATCCGGGAGTCATTTTAGGTGCGTTTTCTAATTTAAATGTTTCCATAATGTTTATAAGATATGTTTTATAACAAAAGGTTTAATTTGATGTAACATATAATTCAATTTTTTTTACGGCATGATGATAAGAAGCCTTCAACGCACCGACTGATGTCCCCAGAATTTCTGATATTTCTTCGTATTTTAATTCTTCGAAATACTTCATTTTAAAAACCAATTGCTGTTTTTCAGGCAATGTAACTATAGCTTTCTGAAGCTTTATTTGAATTTCATCACCATCAAAATAAGTATCAGATTTTAAATTATCAATGGTTTTGTTCTGTAAAGCTTCTGATGTCAAACCATTTAATTTTGCTTTCTGGCTTAAGAAAGTAAGCGCTTCATTGGTTGCAATTCTATACATCCATGAAAAAAGTTTACTTTCTCCTTTAAAATTTTTCAGATACTGAAATACTTTTACAAAGGTGTTCTGCAAAACATCGTCAGCGTCATCATGATTGAGAACAATATTCCGAATATGGGAATATAACGGTTTTTGATATTCTGCCAAGAGTATACGAAACGCAGCATTTTGCGTTTCAGGATTTAATAATTGTGCTATAAATTCCTTCTCGTTTGTCAAGTCGTTTCGCTATCTTGTTTGTTTGAATGAATTTATTACAAAAGGTTTAATCAGGTTTTATATTTTTTTAAAACTCTGAATCTTCCTCTTCTGCAGCTTTAGTTTTAACAGGGGGTGCTACTGCAGGTTTCTTTACAGCCGGATCAGTTGTGGTTCTTTGAGCGGCCGGATCAGCTTCTGATTTGTAAACAGGAGCTTCCTCTACAACAGGTTTCACTTTAGGTATGATCGGATAATAAATTTCAGTTATTAGCTTAGAAGAACTTTTAACATCTAATTTACCCGCTGTTAGAATTTCAAGATGCGACCAGCTTAAATCCGGAACAAGTTTTTCTTTATTAATGAAAGCTGTCGTTTTTGAAATTGCTTCATTAGTATGCAAATAATCCCCTTTTAAAGTAGTTTTTACTGCATCAAAACTGTTTAATTTTCCAGCCAGAATATCGCTTCCCGCACTTGTCGAAATTTCTTTATTTATTGGTAAACAGATTGAAATTTTCGCCAGATTCGTTTTTGTATCATAAGTATGATAAATAATAAAAGGCTTTCCGCTTGTATATAAATTATTTGTTTTGCTAAACTCTATTAATTTTGGAATAACAATCCTTGCATTTTTATTTACCTTCTGAATTTCGCTTGTAAAAGTCTGTTTTATATAGAAACTTTCTGTTTTTTTCACAACGCCATTTACTTTTATGGCATAAGTTTTAGTTTCATAATCCAGATTCTTATCAATATTAACAAGCGTTTTTTCATACATGGTTCCTATAATTTTATCAGAACCGCCATTTAAAACAGTGTAAATTTTAAATAAAAAACTCATTTCACCTTTTGCTTTCCAGGTAACTTTTGTTTTCCCGTTAAGAGTATCCTTAAAAATCCAATTTACATCTGCATCTGTGCCATCAAAACTGATTTTCTGATGAATACTCTCCCCTTCTTTTACCTGCAATGTTATTCCGGTTCCTTTTCCTTCGCTGTTTTCCCATGAAAATGAAGCTCCGTTTCCAACCGTTTTTTCCGGAAATGACATTTTTATTGACGGATCTTCAACAGCCCATGATTCAAAATCTTCAAAATTCCTAAAATCATTTACATAATGATACACTGTTGCTCTGGGTGAATTAATCACCTTACTTCTCTCAACTGTAAAAAAACCTTTTTGAGTAGCTACAAAAACAGTTAGAGCAATAAAACTTAACAATAATAGAAGAAAAAGATATTTTAGAATTTTCATTGTGTAGGCTGTTTGGTGTCGTAAAGTTATAAATTTATTACTGTGTTATGAATAACAAAAAAAATAAAAACGATTCTTTTTATTATATCCCATCAAAACATATAACAAACGATTTTTAAAAGTTTAAAGTATAATCTTATCTTTTAAAAAAGAATTTGATTAAAAACAAAATAACGATAAAAAGCAGAAAACCAATTAACACCTTATAATTTCCTTTGTAGAAAATTTTGTGTAAGGCAAGATCTTTTCGATAAGCAAAAATCATTACGATTACAAATGCAATAAAAAAACAGACTGCGAATATTAATTGTCCCTGACTAAACATAGTTGAAAATTATTTTTGACAAATTTAGAGAATTGTATATGAATTGTTGCTAATTTGCCGATCCAATTAATAAAATAAAAAAATGAAAAAACAGCTTGATGCAGTAACCGAATTTCATACCGCTTTTAAAATAGGCCACAGCCAGACTCCTATTGCCGACATTGGAGAAACTAAAAAATTACTTCGTTATAATTTAATGAAAGAAGAAAATGAAGAATATCTCGAAGCTGTACAAAATAATGATTTGGTAGAAATTGCTGATGCTCTTGGAGATATGATGTATATTTTATGCGGCACCATTATCGAACACGGATTACAGGATAAAATAGAAGCTGTTTTTGATGAAATCCAACGCAGCAATATGAGTAAACTAGGCGAAGACGGACAGCCAATTTATCGTGAAGACGGAAAAGTAATGAAGGGACCGGCTTATTTTAAACCTGATTTTTCAAAACTTTTATAAAAAACATAAACCCGACAATCAATAGACTGCACCCAAAAGTTTAGACAAATTTATAATTAATTTTGATAATGATGAGCTCGATATTGTATCGGGCTCATTTTGTTTAAATTTGACTTGATTCTTTCTCTATTGTAATAGATAATATAATTTTCGATATCTTGTTTTAATTGACTTATAGAACTGTACTTTTTAAGGTAAAACAATTCGGATTTTAATATCCCGAAGAAGTTTTCTATAATCGCATTATCCAGACAATTCCCTTTTCTGGACATACTCTGTACGATTCCTTTTTTTTTCAATAAATGCTGGTATTGTTTCATTTGGTATTGCCAGCCTTGATCAGAATGTAAGGTCAAATTAGTATTGTTTGGTATTTTCTTAAATGCTTTTTTTAACATCACGACCACTTGACTAAATACGGGTCGTTCCGCTAGCTCATAACTGATAATTTCTTGGTTGAATAAGTCTATAATAGGCGATAAATATAGTTTTTTTCCTGATACATTAAACTCGGTTATGTCGGTTGCCCATTTTTTATTTGGAGCTTCTGATTTAAAATTGCGTTCCAAAATATTAGGTGCGATTTTGCCCTGTTCCCCTTTATATGATTTATATTTCTTTATTCTAATAATGCTTTTTAGCCCTAATAGCTTCATCAATCTGAAAACTGTTTTATGATTGATAGTTATCCCTTTATTGTTCAATTCGTCGGTAATTCTTCTATAGCCATAACGACCTTTGTGCTTGTGATAAATGGATTTTATAAATTCTTTTATGATTTGATACTTATCCACAGATTTGTTTTGTTTTTCATAGTAGTAAAAACTGCTACGTGCCATATTAGTACGATTCAAAAGTAAATCTAAATCATATAAATGCCTTAATTCCATTATGGCTTGCGCTTTTTGGCTGCTTCTTCGGCTTGAATTAAGGCTTGTAGCTTTTTTAGCAAATCGTTCTCACAGCGCAGGGCTTCAATTTCCAAGAGAAGTTCTTCTTCCCTGGATAATGGCTTGTCTGATTTGCGTTTTTTACGTTTGAAATTGCTCATAGATTTGGGCCTGCCTTTGGGTTTTGGTTGTAATGCTTCAACTCCAAAGTTAGCAAAATCTTTTTGCCATTTTAACAGAATAGATGCATCGGCAATATTAAACTTCACCGAGGTCTCGCGTAAGGAAAGTGATTCTTTTTTAATGGCTTTTAGAACCTTTAACTTAAAATCAACCGTATAATTATGATTCCTTCTAGGTAATAAGCCGTCTTTGCCGTATGCTTTATAAAAAGCTACCCATTTACGGATATTGGACTCGTCCAAACCCTTCAATCTTGAAACATACACGTTCGAATAATGTTTCTTTAAAACTAATTCTACACATTCTAACTTAAATGCATAATTGAATTTTACTTTTCTGTTCATAAAAAATGCCCCAAATAGTGTCTAACTTTTTGGGGCATGTTCACAAAATGTCGGGTTTATTTTTATAAAAATCTTCTTTTACACTATTGAACTTTTACAGTCCAGCCAAAAGTATCTTCTGCAAGTTTATTTTGAAGATTCGTCAATTTTTCTTTTAATAGAGAAGCATATGAATTCTCAACTGGAGTCATTTCATAGTAAACATCCTGATAAGAGAATCCTTTAATAACACTTACAACAGCAGCAGTTCCTGCTCCAAAAATCTCTTTCAAAGAACCATTCTTAGCTGCTTCAACCAGCTCTGAAACAATAACAGGACGAACTTCAACATTCAAGCCTTCTTTTTCAGCCATAGCAATTAAACTTTTTCTGGTAATACCATCCAAAATTCTTTCACTTGTAGGTGCAGTCAACAATGTATCGTTAATCCTAAAGAATACATTCATTGTACCGGCCTCTTCCAATTTAGTATGTGTTGCATCATCGGTCCAGATTACCTGTTGAAAACCATCTTTGTTGGCAAGATTGGTTGGATAAAACTGAGCAGCATAATTTCCTGCCGCTTTTGCAGCACCAATTCCACCATTAGCGGCTCTACTGTAATGCTCTGCAATGATCACTTTTACTTCGCCGGCATAATACGATTTTGCAGGAGAAAGCAAAATCATAAATTTATATTCGTCAGATGGATTAGCCACAACTCCCGGACCTGTAGCAATCATAAAAGGACGAATGTACATACTGCTTCCGTTTCCTCTCTGAATCCAGTCTTTATCAATTTTCAATAATTCATTCAGACCATCCATAAAAACAGATTCAGGTACTTCCGGCATTGCCATACGCACCGCTGAATTGTTAAAACGCTTGTAGTTTTCATCAGGTCTGAACAACCAAACATCATTATTTTCATCTTTATAAGCTTTCATTCCTTCAAAAATTGCCTGACCGTAATGAAAGACTTTAGAAGACGGATCCATTAAAATAGGAGCATACGGCTTAATGACCGGTGTTTGCCATTCCCCATTTTTAAAATCACATTCAAATAAATGGTCTGTAAATACAGCACCAAAGCTTAAGTTTTCAAAGTCTACACTACTAATTTTAGAAGAAGTGGCTTTTCTGATTTCAATTTTGCTTGCTTGAGTTGCACTCATAATAATGTAAGTTTTACTTAATTTTTATCACCAAAGAAGCATTCTTAAAGTGATAATTTGATATAAAATAGAATTTATTGAATGCAAAATTAAGTAAAAATATATAATTTACTTGCTAAAAAACCATTAATTCCCTCATTTAACTGCGATTTATTTATCTTGTAATAAACTTAAAATTTTAACTGGTTTTTATAAAGAATTTATGAAAAAAGCTTAATTTTTTAAGGCTTTACGCATTTGTTTTAAGTAAATTTGGCATAAAACATATTGTTTAGTTCAAAAATCGAATAATAAATTCAGGATGTAATGAAAAGAGAAATTATTAAAACCCTAGATGGCTCAACCACAATTCATTTACAGGAATGGGACGAATGTTATCATTCGAAACATGGCGCTATTCAGGAGGCTAAACATGTTTTTATAAAGAACGGTCTGAACCTGTTTGAAGGCAAACCGGTAAGTATCCTGGAAATTGGTTTTGGAACAGGCTTAAATGCTTTTATAACTTTTCTTGAAGCAAATAAACAACTGCAAACTATTGACTATACCGGTGTAGAGGCCTATCCCGTTGATTCCGTAGAAGTTTTGGCTATGAATTATGTTTCAGAATTAGAAGCCGATTCTTTTGAAGATATTTTTAAAAAGATGCATGATTGCGAGTGGAACCAGAAAAACAACATCACTGCTGATTTTTCATTAACGAAAAGAAAACAATTTTTTCATGAAATCGACGATTTTGAAACTTTTGATTTAATTTACTTTGATGCCTTTGGTTACAGAGTACAGCCTGAATTGTGGAGTACCGAAATTTTTCAGAAAATGTACAACAGTTTAAAACCAAATGGTGTTTTAGTTACTTATGCTGCCCGCGGAGTTGTTAAAAGAAGTATGATAGAAGTCGGATTTACAGTTGAAAAATTAGCAGGCCCTCCTGGAAAAAGAGAAATGTTTAGAGCTGTAAAACAATTCACACAATCTTATTTGTAATAAATCTAAATTGATTTATATTCAGTAAGAAAACGTATTCGCTCTTAATATTTTAAAAAAAATAAGTTAAAAATATCTTTTATATATGATATTTGTTTAAATTTGGCTCAAGTTTAAAAATAGAGATAACCCCCCAAAATCTTATTTTATTATGTCAAAAATGATGTTTGATTACACGAAATCAATACTCGAAAGAGTGAGTTTCGACCCGGTGCTTTTTTGTAAAGAATTAGAAAAAGCTATCAAAACACTGTTACCTTACGAAATGGAACAATTACAAGAATGGTTATTACACTTCATCGTCGAAAAACCAGAATTAAAAGAATGTTTACTATTAGTTAAAGTATAAAAAACGAAAGACTGTCTAAAAATGACAGTCTTTTTTTTTTGCAACAGTGTTTTGATTTCGTTTTTAAAATGACTCCCAATATATTTGGGAATGGATTTGTTTTCTTAAAAATCAGGCAACAAGTATCGAAAATTTATTACACAAAAAAAGCCCTGAATTTCTTCAAGGCTTTAAATTTCTGGGTGGCTGACCGGGTTCGAACCGGCGACCCGCGGCACCACAAACCGCTACTCTAACCAACTGAGCTACAACCACCATTTAACCAGCATTTCTGCTTAGCGAGTGCAAATATATAACAAAGGTTTACTTCTACAAAGAAAAATTTAAAAAAAAATGCACCTTTTTATATCAAATCCTGTAAGCTACTGACAGCCAAACACCTTTCTACAGTAAAACCTTCTGCAAAATCTTTATTAACCAGTCTTCCCAAATCCTGAGCCCTGTAATTTAAACTTTCCAGGAAATTTTTACTTGTAATAGGTGTTGCCGGCTCTTTAGAATCCGGATCATAAAATTGCGTTTTATACGCCAGGATTGCTTCTACTTTCTTTTCTTCAAATCCGGTAATATCTACAACAAAATCCGGCTCGATGTTTTTCCATTGAATATAATGATACACAACTTTCGGTCTCCAGGCTTCCTGTTTCTCTCCGTTTAACGAAGTTTCAATTTTCATTAATCCTGATAAAAAACAAGAGTCAGAAACCAATTTACTTCCCTTTCCGTGATCAATATGACGATCATCAATTGCGTTACATAAAACAATCTCAGGTTTATATTTGCGAATCATTTTTATGACTTCTAACTGATGTTTTTCATCATTAGTAAAAAACCCATCCCTCATACGTAAATTTTCCCGCACTACAACTCCCAAAATTCCAGCTGCCGCTTTTGCTTCATAATCTCTGGTTTCTGCTGTACCACGAGTCCCTAACTCGCCACGTGTCAAATCAACAATACCTACTTTTTTACCAAGCGATACTTCTTTTAAAATGGTTCCCGCACAACCTAATTCCACATCATCCGGATGCGCCCCGAAGGCTAATATATCTAATTTCATAATTTATCAAATTCAATGGCAAAAATCAATTACAATGGCAATTTCAAAATTCAAATTCAATGGCAATTTTGAAAACTAAAATTGATTTTTATCTATTCTCTTTCCTCTATTTTCTATTTTCTATTCTCAAAACTCTTTTCATCGTCATTGATTTATTGACGCTTTCCTCCCACTCTTTTTCAGGAATACTTTCTTTGGTTATTCCGCAGCCCATATACAAAATAGCTTTGTTGTTCTGAATCTGCATACTTCGTAAATTTACGAATAAATCAGAACTTGCATTGCCTTCTAAAAAACTGCTATTTAATTCTCCCAGGAAACCGGTATAAAAAGTTCTGTCGTAATTTTCGTTTTCTAAAATAAATCCTTTTGCTTTTTTCTTTGGCAAACCACAGACTGCCGGTGTTGGATGTAAAGTATCAATTACTTCCTCCAAAGTAGAATTATCTTTTAATACACCCGAAATATCCGTTTTAATATGCCAGATCGATCCTGCTTTGAGACTATAAGGTTCTGAAATCACAACCGAAGCTGCAAATTCCCGAAGTCGTTTCACTATAAAGTCGGTTACGTATTGTTGTTCGTCTTTCTCTTTTTGCTGCCAGAGAATTTCGGTTTCCAAATCTGCCTTCTGTGTTCCGGCCAGAGCTGTTGTTTCAAAAATATTTCCGTTTGCTTTCAGCAATTGTTCGGGAGTTGCTCCCATCCAAAGTCCATTTTTTGGATGAAAAAAACAATATGTAAAAGTAGTAGGATATAATTGCAACAAATGCTGGAATGTAGTTATAAAATCAAAATCTGCTAAATCTACAGCTTCACTTCTGGATAATACTACTTTTTTGAATTCACCGTTTTTAATTGCTTCAATTCCTTTTGCAACTAAATCTTCATATTGCCTTTTCGCCTCAGGATTCAAATTCAGATCATCAATTTCACCCCATTCTATTGTTGTTATTTCTTCATCTGCAATAATAATTTCAGACTCATTTTCCGGAATTAAAATCAATTGTTTTTCATCAAAAGAAGCAAAAACAAATCCTTTTTCGCTGTAATCTGAAACTTTATATAAAGTATCATTTCGCTGTAAAAACCCAATAAGATTTTTAGAATTTGGTTTTGAATAAATTACAAAAGGTAAATTTTGATCTTTGTGTAATTTTATTTTAGAAAAGAAATTATTTATGCTCATTATTCTACTTTCTTTTTCTCTAAAACAATATTCGTCAGTTTACAAAGCGAAATCAGATTTCCGGCTTCATCGGTAATTTTGATTTCCCAAAGATGAAGGCTTCTGCCTTTGTGGATTATTCTTGCTGTTCCAAAAACAACTCCTTCCCGAATACTTTTTAAATGGTTTGCTGAAATTTCTATTCCGCGCACTTCCTGCTCTTTTGCATTAATAAAAAAATGAGAAGCAGCGCTGCCCACACTTTCTGCCAGAGCAACCGAAGCTCCTCCATGCAGCAATCCCATAGGCTGATGAACAGAAGAATTAACAGGCATTTTGGCGGTCAAAAAATCTTCTCCGGCGTCAATATATTCTATTTTTAGCGTTTCCATCAAGGTGTTTTTCGAAAACTCATTGCAATATGCTAAAATCTGTTCTTTTGTATAATTCATTAAAATTAGCTTTAAAATCGTAAAATTAAATAAAAGATGATACACTATTTAGAAAATGCGATTCTAAAATTAAAAATCCCTTTTCGCATATCAGATTTTTGTTATTTTTACAGAAAAACAAATCAAATGCGTCATTATTTTGTGCTCTTTATTTTCGGAATCCTTTTAGCTGCCAGTTCATGCCGGACTGATTTTGAAACTGTTGCAAGCTCCGGAGATTTAAAATTTTCAAAAGACACTGTTTATTTGGATACCGTTTTTAAAAATATCGGTTCGAGTACTTACAACCTAAAAGTTTACAACCGCGGTAAAGACGATATTAACATTCCGGTTATTCAGCTAAAAAATGGCTTAAATTCTAAATACCGAATGACCGTTGATGGGATGAACGGAAATAATGGCAAGATTTTCAATAATGTGACGCTTTTAGCCAAAGACAGTTTGTATATTTTTATCGAAACCACAGCTGATATTACCGATGCTAATCCAGTTGATTTTTTATATACCGATGAAATTCAGTTTGACAGTGGATCTAATCTTCAAAAAGTAGCTTTGGTAACTCTAATTCAGGATGCTGTATTTTTATATCCGAAGAAAAATCCTGATGGAACCAAAGAAAAAATTGAGATTAGCGGTAAAGAAGTGGACGGATTTTATCTGGATGAAAATGACGAAACAAACGGAAATGAGTTACTTTTTACAAATGACAAACCTTATGTAATTTATGGATACGCAGCGGTTCCTGAAAATAAAACAGTAACTTTTGAAGCCGGTGCAAGAGTACATTTTCATGATAATTCAGGACTCTATCTAAGCAATAAAGCTTCATTTCAAGTCAATGGAAATATATCTACAACTAAAAATTTAGAAAACGAAGTTATTTTTGAAGGAGATCGTTTAGAACCTGAATATTCTGATGTTCCCGGACAATGGAATTCGGTTATATTCGCTGACGGAAGTACCAATCATTCCATCAATCATTTAACTCTAAAGAATGCCAAAATTGGTCTGGATATACGAAATCAGGATGCCACCACTTTTCAGATTAAAAACACGCAGATTTACGATTGTTCCAATTACGGAATCCTGGCTCAAAATGCTAGAATCAGCGGGGAAAACATCGTTATAAATTATGCTGGTTTAGCAGCTTTATCATGCGTTTACGGAGGAGATTATAAATTTACTCACTGCACATTTAATAACACTTGGTCCGGCGGACAACAATTTGCAGTTAATTTGAGTAACAAACTTGACGGAGCAACACCGGAAACAAATCCGCTGACCCAGGCTACTTTTAATAATTGTATTATTTATGGTTCGAATAGCAATGAATTCAATTTAGATAAAAATGTAAATACTGCTTTTGTTTATCAGCTAAATAATTGTCTGTTGAAATTCGGCAGTACATCAAATCCGGATTATCAATTTGGCACGGATACAGCACATTATAACGCTATTATCTTAAACGAAAACCCGAAGTTTTTTAATATCAACCTGAATAAACTTAACATTGATAATACTTCTGCCGCTTTCGCGAAAGGAAGTCAGGCATATACCGTTCTGTTGGATATAGTTGGAAACACAAGAACCTCTCCGCCGGATTTGGGGGCTTATCAGAATAAAGACTTTCCTAAATAAATTTTTTAAATCCGGAAATATTTTTGCCCGCAAAGAACAAAGTCGCAAAGCATTTTTTTTAAACTTAAAGATTATGCTCTGCGACTTTGCGTTTTTTTGCGAGATTAAGAAACTTGTCATACACCATACCTGCCTCTTTATCATCTTAAAACTGACTATTCGTAAGAAAATATTTCTAAAATTAAACATCACTTAACATTTTCGACTCATAAAAGTAGTAGATTTGCCATAATGGAATTTTAAACAATTAAAAACCAATGATTTAAAAACTTTAAAATTCAATTCAGACCAAATCTTAAAACTATAATTATGAAAAAAAACTATTTTTTACTGTTATTGATGTTTGTCACAATTGGTTTCGCTCAAATACCTTCGGGTTACTACAGCACTGCAACAGGAACCGGCTATACTTTGAAAACACAATTGTATAACATTATTAAAGGTCATACCAATAATGGTTATGCCGGACTTTACACCACCTATTTAACTTCTGACGTTGATAATTTCTACGAAAACGACGGGACAATTTTAGATATGTATTCTGAAAACCCTTCTGGAACAGATCCGTATAATTATACCACCGGAACCACTCAAAGATGTGGTAATTATTCAGTTGAAGGAGATTGTTATAATAGAGAGCACATTATTCCGCAATCGGTTTTTAATGAGCAGTCTCCAATGGTTGCCGATGCTCATTTTATTACTCCAACAGATGGAAAAGTTAACGGAATACGTTCAAATTATCCACATGGAACTGTAGCTTCAGCAACGTATACTTCACAAAACGGAAGCAAATTAGGTTCAAGTGCCGTGTCTGGATATTCAGGAACAGTTTTCGAACCAATAAATGCTTTTAAAGGAGATATTGCCAGAATGTATTTCTATTTTGCGACACGATATGAAAACACAATCGCAGGTTATTCCTTTCCAATGTTTGACGGTTCAAGCAATAAAGTATTTACAACTGCTTTTTTAAATATTCTTTTAGCCTGGCACGCGCAGGATCCTGTGAGTGCAAGAGAAATTGCCAGAAACAATGCTATTTATGCACGTCAGAACAACAGAAATCCTTTTATAGACCATCCGGAATATGTGAACCAAATTTGGGGTGGAACTTCTTCTTCGGGAGATACTCAGGCGCCATCAACTCCTTCAAACCTGGCTTTAACATCAAAAACAGCGACTTCAATTTCGCTTAGCTGGGCAGCTTCTACCGATAATGTTGACGTAACTGGATATGACGTTTATACAAATGGTGTTTTAAAAACAACTGTTTCAGGATTGACTGCAACAATTACAGGTTTAGCTGCTTCTACAACTTATTCAATTTACATAAAAGCAAAAGATGCTGCCGGAAATGCTTCTGCATCAAGCAATACAATTTCAGTTATAACCAACAGCGTCGGAACAGGAACTGCAACAGATTTACTTTTCTCTGAATACATTGAAGGTTCCGGAAATAACAAAGCTTTAGAAATCGCCAACAATACCGGAAGTGCTGTAAGCTTATCTGCTTATACAATCAAAAAACAGACGAATGGTGCAGGTTCATGGAGTACCGGACTGGCTTTAAGCGGAACTTTAGCAACCGGAAGCAAATTCGTAATTGTAAACAGTTCTATTTCTTCAAGTTGTTTTTCTGTGAGTTCGGCTAATATTTCAACAACAGCTACTGAATTGACTTTTAACGGGAATGATGCTGTTGGTTTATTTAAAAATGGCACTTTAATTGACATCATCGGAACTTTTAGCGGAGGAACAGCCAACTTTGCTGTAGATGTTACTTTGAGAAGAAAATCAACTGTCACATCTCCAAGCACTACTTTTAATTTGAGTTCACAATGGGATACATTTTCATCAGATACCTGTAATAACTTAGCCAGTAAAAAAGCCTTAATTGATGAAAATGAAGATGAGGAAATTGTTTCAGATTCAGATAACGCTATAATTTACCCAAACCCTTCTAACGGAAATTTCAATATCATTTTAGATAATTCTGCTACTTCCTATTCAGTAGAGATTATTTCTATCACTGGCTTAAAAGTATTTGAAAAATCTGATTTAACAGATGCTGTAATTTCAGTACAACATCTTTCGAAAGGAGCTTATATTGTAAAAATTACAAAAGGATCAAAAACCATTAGTAAAAAGATTATAATCAAATAAGTATATTTTGATTATAAAAAATATAACAAAAATTATTATTATTAAAGATTTCATAACATCATCATAGATTTGATCAACTAATTTTGGACCAAATAATCAAAAATCCATTTTAATTGTATCCCGCAAACTACTTTTATTTATGAAAAAAATTTACATTCTGTTATTTACGTTTTATGCAGTTTTTTGCTCTGCCCAGGCACCGGCTAATTACTATTCTACAGCTACCGGAACAGGTTATACGCTAAAAACTCAATTGTACAATATCATTAAAGATCATACGGATAATGGCTATTCAGGCTTATATGTTACTTATCAGACATCTGATATAGATAATTTTTATGAAAATGACGGATCAATACTAGATATGTATTCTGAAAACCCTAACGGAAATGACCCTTATAATTACAGCGCAGGTGCCACACAAAGATGTGGATCAGCCGGATATTCAAATGAAGGAGACTGTTACAACAGAGAACACATTATTCCGCAATCTGTATTTGATGAAAAAGCACCAATGGTTTCTGATGCCCATTTTATAACTCCAACTGATGGAAAAGTAAACGGAGTACGATCTAATTATCCGCATTCGGTTGTAGCAACACCAACACAGACAAGTTTAAACGGAAGCAAATTAGGTGCAAGTACAACTGCAGGTTATTCGGGACTCGTTTTTGAACCCATAGATGAATTTAAAGGTGACATTGCCAGAATGTATTTTTATTTTGCAACACGCTACGAGAATACTGTTGCAGGTTATTCATATCCAATGTTTAACGGAACTTCAAACAAAGTTTTCACTCCTGCATTTTTAAGTCAGCTTATTGCCTGGCACAATCAAGATCCGGTAAGTGCCCGCGAAATAGCACGTAATAATGCCATTTATACACGTCAGAACAATCGTAATCCTTATATTGATCATCCGGAATATGTTGCTGCTATATGGACTACTGAAACAGATGATACAACTATTCCAACAGCCCCTTCAAATTTAGCTGTAGCATCAAGTACCTCTAACTCTGTTAATTTAACATGGTTAGCTGCTACAGATAACGTAGGTGTTACTGGATATGCAGTATATGTCAACTCAGTTTTTAAACAAAATGAAACCGGACTGAATGCTACAATCACAGGGCTTACACCTTCTACCTCTTACACCTTTTATGTAGTTGCCAGAGATGCTTCTAATAATATATCAGTTCCAAGTTCAACTGTGAACGGAGTTACAGCAGCTTCAACCGGAGGTGGAAATACAGGTTCTGAAATTTTCTTTACAGAATATGTAGAAGGCAGTAGCAATAACAAGATATTAGAGATATCAAATTTCACTGGCACAACAGTAAATTTATCAGACTATTCAATTAAAAAACAATCAAATGGTGCCGGAGCATGGGGATCAGGATTAGCTCTAACCGGAACAATTAATGATGGCGCTTCTTATGTAATCGCCTATAATTTAGCCGCTACAAGCTGCTATAATCCAGCTAGTGCTAATTTATCAAGCAATAGTACTGAGCTTCAATATAATGGAAATGATCCGATTGGTTTATTTAAAAATAATGTTTTGATTGACATTATCGGAACTTTTAACGGAGGAGCTGCCAATTTTGCGATAGATGAAACATTAAGAAGAAAAGAAGCTGTAACGGGGCCAAATACTACTTTCAACAAAACCGGAGAGTGGGATTCATATTCTAAAGATACATGTTCAGGACTTGGAAGCCATACCATTAAATTATCAAATGAAGAGTTTAATACTACTGAATTTTCAATTTACCCTAATCCTGTTACACACCATTTCACAATTAATTTTAAAGATGGTAGTCTTGAATCTTTTACAATAGCTATTTATTCACTACTAGGACAAAAGGTTTTTGAAAGACAAAACACTAATAATAAAACGATTGAAGTTCAAAATTTTTCAAAAGGCACTTATCTTATTAAAATAACTAAAGATTCAAAAACACTGACTAAAAAATTAATAATCAATTAATAAAAATCAGGTGATACAGAATTAAAAAGCGGCAAATTGCCGCTTTTTTTATTGAATTGAATTGACTAAATTTGCACCTTCAAAACAACAAACTACACAAATGATCCATTTCTTTGAAAACCAAAGCAAAACTGTTTTTGCAGTACAAACGCAAAACGAAATTTCAGCTCAAGACATTTCAAAATTAAACTGGCTTTTTGCCGACGCAAGTAAGATAGAAAAATCTGCATTAACAGGATTTTTTGTTGGTCCGCGCGCTACAATGATTACCCCTTGGAGCACAAATGCTGTAGAAATCACTCAAAATATGGGAATTCCGGGCATTATCAGAATCGAAGAATTTCATCCTGCAACGGAAGATTTTAGCGATTTTGACCCAATGCTTTCTCAAAAATTTAACGAATTAGATCAGGAAATCTTCACGATCAACATTCAGCCGGAACCAATTTTGGAGATTGAAGATATTGCGACTTACAACAAAGTGGAAGGTTTAGCTTTAAGCGAAGAAGAAGTTGATTACTTAAACAATCTTTCAACAAAACTTGGAAGAAAACTTACTGACTCTGAAATTTTTGCTTTCTCGCAAGCGAATTCAGAACACTGCCGTCACAAAATTTTCAACGGAACTTTTGTTATTGATGGTGAAGAAAAAGAGACTTCTCTTTTCAAATTAATCAAAAAAACATCACAGGAAAATCCTAACGATATAGTGTCTGCTTACAAAGACAACGTTGCTTTTGTGAAAGGACCAAAAGTGCAGCAATTTGCACCAAAATCTGCTGACAAACCCGATTTTTATGAAGTAAAAGAATTTGATTCGGTTATTTCATTAAAAGCAGAAACACACAATTTTCCAACAACTGTAGAGCCTTTCAACGGAGCTGCAACAGGATCCGGAGGAGAAATTCGTGACCGTTTAGCCGGAGGTCAAGGTTCATTGCCATTGGCCGGAACTGCAGTTTACATGACTTCATATTCTCGTTTGAACGATGATAGAAAATGGGAAAATGCAGTGGAAGAAAGAAAATGGTTGTATCAAACACCAATGGATATTTTGATCAAAGCTTCAAACGGAGCTTCTGATTTCGGAAATAAATTTGGACAGCCGCTTATCACTGGTTCTGTTTTAACTTTTGAACACGAAGAAGCAAACAGAAAAATTGGTTACGATAAAGTAATCATGCAAGCGGGAGGAATTGGTTACGGAAAATTAGATCAGTCAATTAAGAAAAAACCACAAGAAGGCGATAAAATCGTAATTCTTGGAGGAGAAAATTATAGAATCGGAATGGGTGGTGCTGCAGTTTCTTCTGCAGATACAGGAGCTTTTGGTTCAGGAATTGAGTTAAATGCGATTCAGCGTTCGAATCCGGAAATGCAGAAACGTGCTGCAAACGCAATTCGTGGTTTGGTAGAAAGCGACAATAATCCAATTGTTTCGATTCATGATCACGGTGCGGGCGGACACTTAAACTGTCTTTCTGAATTGGTTGAAGAAACTGGGGGCTTAATCGATTTAGATAAATTACCTGTTGGAGATCCAACTCTTTCTGCAAAAGAAATTATCGGTAACGAATCTCAGGAAAGAATGGGATTGGTTATTGGTCAAAAAGATATCGATACTTTACAAAGAATTGCCGACAGAGAGCGTTCTCCAATGTACCAAGTTGGAGATGTTACGGGCGATCACCGTTTTACATTCCAGTCACAATCTAACGGTTCTAAACCAATGGATTATGCTTTGGAAGATTTCTTCGGAAGTTCTCCAAAAACAATCATGACAGACAAAACTGTTGACAGAAAATATGCTGATGTTGCTTACAATTCAGCAGATTTCGAATCGTATTTAAAAGACGTTTTACGTTTAGAAGCAGTTGCGTCTAAAGACTGGTTAACCAACAAAGTGGATCGTTGTGTTGGAGGAAAAGTAGCAAAACAGCAAAATGCAGGTCCATTACAATTGCCTTTGAACAACGTTGGTGTAATGGCTTTGGATTATTTAGGAAAAGAAGGAATTGCAACTTCTATCGGGCACGCTCCTATTGCCGCTTTAATTGATCCTGCTGCAGGTTCTAGAAATGCTATTGCAGAATCTTTATCAAACTTAGTTTGGGCTCCAATTATCAACGGAATCAAAGGTGTTTCTCTTTCCGCAAACTGGATGTGGGCTTGTAAAAACGAAGGTGAAGATGCTCGTTTATACGAAGCTGTTCAGGCTTGTTCAGATTTCGCAATCGAATTAGGAATCAATATTCCGACAGGAAAAGATTCACTTTCGATGAAACAAAAATATCCAAATGACGAAGTAATTGCGCCTGGAACGGTTATTATTTCTGCTGCCGGAAACTGTACAGATATTAGAAAAGTAGTTGAACCTGTTTTACAGAAAGACGGAGAATCAATTTATTATATCAATTTGTCTCAGGATGACTTCAAATTAGGAGGTTCGTCTTTTGCACAAATCAGAAATGCAATCGGAAACGAAACTTCTACTATTAAAGATTCGGCTTTCTTCAAAAATGCTTTTAATACGATTCAGGAATTAATCGGCGAAAGCCAAATTTTAGCAGGACACGATATCGGAAGCGGTGGTTTAATCACTACTTTATTAGAAATGTGTTTTGCTGATGTAAATCTTGGAGCTAAAATTGATTTTTCAGCTTTCGCGGAAAAAGACTTATTGAAAATCCTTTTCGCAGAAAACATCGGAATCGTATTCCAGGCAAAATCAGATGCAACAGTTGAAGCTAAATTAAAAGCGAACAATATCGAGTTCTTCAAATTAGGTTCGGTTCAGGAAACTGCAAGTTTGGATTTTGGAATTTATAATTTGGATATTGCGAAGTACAGAGACATCTGGTTTGAAACTTCTTATTTATTAGATCAAAAACAATCTAAAAACGGAAGAGCTCAGGCACGTTTCGAAAACTATAAAAATCAGGTTTTAAATTATACTTTCCCTGCACATTTTACAGGAAAAAAACCAGAAATCGACAACTCCAAACCTCGTCCAAAAGCAGCGATTATCCGTGAAAAAGGAAGTAATTCTGAGCGTGAAATGGCAAATGCTATGTATTTGGCAGGTTTTGATGTAAAAGACGTTCACATGACCGATTTAATTTCTGGTCGTGAAACTCTTGAAGATATTCAGTTTATCGGAGCAGTTGGAGGATTCTCTAACTCAGACGTTTTAGGTTCTGCTAAAGGCTGGGCCGGAGCTTTCTTATACAATGAAAAAGCAAAAACAGCTTTAGATAATTTCTTCAAAAGAGAAGATACTTTATCCGTCGGAATCTGTAACGGATGCCAGTTGTTTATGGAATTAGAAGTAATTAATCCAGAGCACGAAGTTCACGGAAAAATGCACCATAACGAAAGTCAGAAACACGAAAGTATCTTTACTTCTGTAAAAGTTCAGGAAAACAATTCAGTTATGTTATCTACTTTAGCAGGAAGCACTTTAGGAGTTTGGGTTTCTCACGGAGAAGGTAAATTCAAATTACCTTATGCAGAAGACCAATACAACATTGTTTCTAAATATGCTTACGAAGGATATCCGGCAAACCCTAACGGTTCTGATTACAACACAGCCATGATGTGCGACAAAACCGGAAGACATTTGGTGATGATGCCTCACATTGAGCGTTCGACTTTCCAATGGAACTGGGCGCATTATCCAAAGGATAGAAACGACGAAGTTACGCCTTGGCATGAAGCGTTTGTGAACGCCAGAAAATGGATTGAGAAAAACTAAATTTAGTTTTCATTATATGAACAGCCTCAGCAATACTTATTTGCTGAGGCTTTTTTATTGCTTATTTTGTTTTCGAATATTTTTTTTAACGTTAAATTCAAAAATGAACAGTTATTTTCTTGCAAAAATTAAAGTATATTAGCCAAAGAAATACCCATTTCAAAAAAAGTTTTAAAACCTAAAACCTGCGTAAAATGAAATTCCTAAAAACATTCCTTTTTATCTTATTTTTTGTTACTGTAAAATCATATTCACAAGTTCAGGTTGATCAAATCGTATACAAGTCAAAAGAGCATTATATTACCACTACACTTCCTTATCATATCACAGGTACATTTCTGCCTCCGGACAAAAAAGAGCCAAGCACGGTTTTAAATGAAGACGGAACCGGCGTGATACAATATGACGATATGACGAAGAAAAAAATAAATTGGGGGATAGAATGCAACTGGGAAGGCACCGCTATACGTAAAGACGGATACAACAGTGCTTCATATACATTTTGGTATCGAACAGAAGACAGCAACGAATGGATGTACAGCCAGTTTTCTATTCATTTTCTTAAGAAAAAGATGTTTTTGATGGGCGAAAGAACAAAAATTTACGAGGATTACAATGTACAATAGAAATTTGGCCTGCTCTAAATCATTGTAATGATTCATTCCTAATTATTGTAAATCTTCAAAATATCAATCAACTTAACGACATTATTAATTCCGAGTTTTTCAAAAATCCTGCTTTTGAAAGTGCTGACAGTTGTCATTTGGATATTTAACTTATTTGATATTTCGATATTTCCATCACCGCCGACCAGAAGTTCTGCAACTTCGATTTCCCTCTCCGACAATTTTTCTAAGGGATTTACTGGCAGATTATACAAAGCATTTTCGATAATTTTATTTTTTACAACGTTGCTTATATATTTGCCTGTTTTAAGTACAGATTCTACAGCCTGAATAATTTCTTCATCTTTACTGTATTTATTTAAAAAACCATTGGCTCCTGCATGGATATAACGCAGAGCGTAATGCGATTCATCATAAGCAGAAAACATCATAATCAACAAATCCGGATATTTTAACCGAATCTCCTGAACCATTTTTGTACTATTGCCTCCTGGGATACTGATGTCTAAAAAAATTAAATCCTGATTTTCTTTTAATTTATTTAGAAGATCTTGAAAACTATCAGCATGAGCAATCTCAACCTCTTCGCAAATGCTTTTCAATAACAAAGAAAGGCCATGCCGCACTACGCTATGATCGTCAACTAGTAAAACTTTAAATTTATTTTTCATGGGGCTATAAAACAATTTCGAAGTACAAATTTTTCTTAATTAAACTACTATCTCAAAATTCAAATTGATGTAATATGGTAAATTCTATTATAAATTATCCATTTAATCCCTAATCTGTTAGCTTGACTTTAGTTAATCATTAATAAAACCTGATTTATCATTAACAAAATTCCTACATAAACATTTTCAGCAATTAAATTTAATAACATATACGGGATTTTGAGGATTTAAGTTTTTAAAATCGTTGTATAACGTTGTTATTTTAAAAAATCCGAGAATTTTCTGTAGATGAAGGACTGTAAAATATTTAGCAGAATGAATCTTTAGTAATATCAAATAAATACAAATTTAAATCCGATATATTATTTAGAATCATTTATCTATCAAAGCTAAAAAATAAAGAAAGAAAAACATTGTAGAATTAATTCTACACAAGATTAATTGATCGACTACAAATTTCTCTCCAGTTAATAGTGAAATTTGTCCTTTTAAAAAACTTCACTAATTGATACCCTGCATTCAGAAATAATTCAGTAATTAAAGTATTCAACAAAAAATACAATGCATACAAAATCAATATATTATACATTAATCGTAATTCTTTTTTTCTGCTTAAAATCTTTTGCCCAAAAAGATATGTATGCGGGAATAGAAATTGGAAGCAAAGGAATAAAATTTTCGGTAATTGATGTAAATAATATCAAAAAAGGTGATTACAGCATCATTGCTTTCTGGACAGAAAATGTTGGTATTGCTAAAAATATTTCTATTGATGGCAGCCTTGCCCAGGATGATATAAATAATGCAGTAAATATTGTGTACGGGAATTTGCTGACCATTAAAAAAAAATACAATGTTGCTGATGAAAATATTTTTATTGTTGGGTCTTCCGGAGTAGCAATGGCAAATAATACGGCAGATTTAATTAATAAAATAAAATCCCTGACCAACAAGGATCTTGATTTTATTGATGCTGATACTGAGGGTAAAATGCTCCTAAAAGGTTCTATACCTCCAACAGAATACGGTGACGCATTAATCCTTGATATTGGGGGAGGCAATACCAAAGGAGGATACGTAAATGTTTTGGAAAATAAATTTGAATTTTTCCCTCTAAATCTGGAATATGGTACGATTACTTTAACAGAAGCTATAAATAAAACCATTGTAATCCCAAGTGAGATTAATAGTATGTCTGTTTACAAGGAAAAAGCATTTGAATACGCTCCTATTTTAAGAGAAAAAATAAAGAATGTACTTAACTCTAAACCAACTTCACTAAATAAGAGGAAAATTTATTTATCCGGAGGTGCACTTTGGGCTTTTACCACTCTTTTTTATAGCAAAAATAATGAAGACGATCATTTTGTACCGCTACAATTGCAGGATATTATTGATTATGATGCTATTTTAAAAAATAATTTTACTGTATACGAAAACTTAGCTAAAACCAATAAAAATGCGGAGAAAGTTATAAATACCTACAGTCAGAGGCATTTAATTGCTGCCAATACTATTTTAATAGCCAGCCTGGAGAGCATTCCTAATCTGAAGTCAAAAAAAATATATTTTGCGAAAGAAGGGCAAATTGCATGGTTAGTATCGTATGTAGTAGACCGTTCAAAAAAGATTAAGAGTGTTTTTTAACATTTAGAAACAAAAAATTATATAAAAACAATTAAAAACAATTTATAATGTCAGATTTTTTACAACAGTTTGGGGATGAAATTAAGAAAAACGTTCCTGGTTATATCGCAATTGCGATAACCGAAATTAAAAGTGGTATTTCTTATTACAGCAATTCCGCAGTATCCAGTTTTGATCCTGAACTTGCTTCTGCCTTCAATCTTGAGGTAGTTAAAGCAAAACTGAATGCCATAAATGCACTTGGATTATCCCAATCAATCGATGAAATCATGATTTCGCTTACAGAACAGATTCACATCATTGACATTTCAGAAAACAATGAATATTTTATTTATTTAGCAGTAGATTCTACAAAAGCCAATTTAGGATTAACCAGAGCTTTACTGAATAAATACAAGAAAGAGATTTCAGGTAAATTATAATGCTTTGCAAATCTTGCCTGAATATTAAATCTGATGAAACTGAATGAAGTTCTCATAAAATGATTGAGAAATTTACTTCGTGATTAAAAAGCTTATTGAGAATTATTTCAATAAGCTTTTTTAGTTGTATTGATTTAATAAAATTGGACTGGCATTTATTTGTGATAAACGGACACTATTCTACTCCATTTTTGATTCAGAAAACAAGGATTGAATAATTTTAGCCTTAATCTGTTCCTTTTCTTTCTTCACAATAAAGATCAGCTGATATGCCAAAATAAAGCCTGCAAATCCAAGGCAGGACAAGAATATCCAGTTTGCTTTATAGCCGTACAATTCGATAATTGCCATGCCCGATTTGGTACTTAATATATGGGCAACACTATAACTCATTGTAAAAGCAGCCATGAATTTACCTTCCTGTTTTTTAAGAGACCTTTTTTTAACAAATGAATTAGCAAACGGAAAAGTCAGCATGATCCCAATTGTCATAAAAATCATCATCAAAATTAAGGCAGCAACATTGTGTTCAATCAATAAAAATAAATAACTAACGCTCATGGCAAGAATACCGTAAGAAACCATTAGTAGTTTATTGATATTTCGCGATTCTACAAAAGAAACAATTGAGAGTTCAAAAAGTAATATTATCACTCCGTTTAAAGCCAGAAACAACCCGCTTTCGACACTTGTAAAGTTAAAGACTTCCTTATAATAAAGGGATAAGGTAGTAAACATCTGAAAAAACAATATGCCTGTTATCAATGTAACTACCAGATGTATTAAAAATGGCTTATCCTCCAGTAATGAATTTTCTTCTTTTAAGTATTTAAAGGCATTGAGCTTATAGAGCAGTTTTTTCTCTTTCACAAAAAACGCAAATAATAAAATACTCAAAATACAGGTCAGCCCGTCAATGTAAAATAAAAAACTATAACTTGAAAGTGTAATAATAATTCCACCTATCAAAGGGCCGAACATAAAACCTAAATTAACTGAGGAACGAATTAAGGATATTGCTTTTGTTCGCTCTTTTTTGTCTGCGTAAGTATCTAATGAAACCAGCATTGCCGGCCTGTACATATCTGAAATTGTGGTGAGAAGTAAAACACCAAAACAGAAGCTGTAAAAAGTAGTTAGAAACTGAAGCAGAATAAACAGTAAACCACTTGTAAAAAGACTAAACACCATTACTTTGTAAAAACCTATTTTATCTGATAATTTACCGCTGATCCAGGTTCCGATAAAAGAGCCAGTACCAAAAAAAACCATAACCCAACCGATCTGACTATAACTAAAGTGCAATTCTTCCAGCATATATTTAGAAAGAAATGGAACAACCATTGCGCCTAGCCTGTTAACAAATGTAGTCACTGCCAGAACTTTTACTTCGGCAGAAAACTGCGTAAAATTTTTAATATAATTTTTAAGTAATCGTATTATCATATGTTTAGCACTTATATTTTATTCTAAAATTTTAATTGGATATTTTACATTTAAGCAACTTTATATTCTCATAGTTTAATTTCGTAGTAATAATAATTAGAAATAAAACTTTTCCGGATGAAGCCAAAACTTTCGTAAAGCTGGTGCGCTGCAAAATTTTCGGTATCTGTATTTAATGAAATATGCTTAACATTATTTATCCGGGCATTATCAAAACATGCTGTCATGATTTCCCTGCCAATTGATTTTCTTCTAAAATCTGTTTTAACATAGAGATAGGAGATATGCCAATTGTATTCAAAAACAGACAATGGGTTTATTTTATAATGCAATACAGCAAAAGCAACTACTATATCCTGCTGCTTCTTGACAAATATTTTTGCCTTATTCCGGCATAATTTATCTTTAATAAATAATACGGCATTTTCTAAATTAAGAAGTTTCTCATCAATTAGTTTAGATTCATAAATGATGTCTTTTACCGAGTCAAAATCATTAGGGGTAATCTCATAAACATCATTTAATTTATTCATATCAAATTTCCACCAACGCTTAATTTACATTAGCTTAACAGAAGCAAATTTAATTTTTATACGAGAAAAAACAGATGCTTTAGAGTCGAATAATATTAATGCTGGTGTAGAATTAAAACTACATGAGAATAGCTATAAAACAAAACGTCCGAAAAAATTCGGACGTTTGTTGTTATTATATGTTTTATAACTAGTTACTCAGTACAGTCTACTTTAGTCAATGTATTTTTCGAATCAAATTTTAATTTCTTTTTATCTTTAAAACTTACCTTATCATTAGCGGTAACAGTTTCTCCATATCCTTCGATAAAAGTTCCGTCTTTTTGCAGAAATACAACCTGTCTTACAGAAGAAACTCCCTCTGAATTAAATGTGTAATCAGCAATCAGGGTGTCGCCAACCATGTTCCCGATTATAGTGCCTTCGTTTTTGTCTTTACCTGCTAAATTATAGCTTAGTTTTCCGTTTACTTCCTGATGCGAGTTTACGTTAAAACTCATTTCGATTACACTTCCATTCGAATTCCAGGTATAACACTGATCTCCTGCAGGCTCTACAATTTCTGCTTCTTTAGGAGCGCTTGGAGTAATTTGAGGTTGCGGCTGTGTTGTTTCTTTTTTACAGGACAAAACACTAAACATAATGATTACTAATACTGATACTTTTTTCATGATTTTTTATTTTTACTGTTTATTTCTATAAAATTAATTCAATATAAAAAAATCCACTCTTATCAGGAGTGGATTTTTTTTATATAATTTCCATATCAGGAATTGAATTTTTTTAATTAAGAAACATCAACTGTAGTGCGTTCTGCAATCTCTTTGTATGTACCATTAACTAATTTTTCGCGAATGGCTTCGAACGCTGTAAGTGTCTCTTCAATATCCGCCAAAGTATGAGAAGCAGTAGGAATCATTCTTAACAAAATAATCCCTTTTGGAATAACAGGATACACAACAATAGAAAGGAAAATACCATAGTTTTCTCTTAAATCGTTTACCATCACCATCGCTTCAGGAATACTTCCTTCTAAATATACTGGTGTAATACAAGTGTTTGTATCACCTATATTGAATCCTTTTTCTTTAAGGCCACTTTGCAATGCATTTACGTTTTCCCAAAGTTTATCTTTAATAGCAGAAGATTTACGTAATAATTCTAAACGTTTTAAAGAACCAAGTGTCTGGATCATTGGTAATGCTTTTGCAAACATTTGAGAACGTAAGTTGTATTTCAGATAATCGATAACTGTTTTGTCAGCTGCTACGAAAGCACCAATATTAGCCATAGATTTTGCAAAAGTTGAGAAGTAAACATCAATACTATCCTGAACTCCCTGCTCTTCTCCTGCTCCTGCTCCTGTTTTTCCTAAAGTACCAAAACCATGTGCATCATCTACTAATAATCTGAAATTGTATTTTTCTTTGAAGGCAACGATTTCTTTTAATTTTCCCTGCTGACCACGCATCCCGAAAACACCTTCAGTAATAAATAAAATACCTCCGCCTGTTTCTTCGGCCATTTTTGTAGCACGCTGCAGGTTTTTCTCCATACTTTCAAGATCATTGTGCTTGTAGGTAAAACGTTTACCCATGTGCAAACGAACACCATCAATGATACACGCATGCGAATCTACATCGTAAACAATAATGTCATTTTTAGTCACCAAGGCATCAATGATTGAAACCATTCCCTGATAACCAAAGTTCAATAAATAAGCTGATTCTTTCATTACGAATTCAGCCAGTTCATTTTCTAATTGTTCATGATATTTAGTGTGTCCAGACATCATACGCGCTCCCATTGGGTAAGCAGCACCAAACTGTATTGCTGCCTCTGTATCTGCCTGACGAACTTCCGGATGATTTGCTAAACCTAAATAATCATTTAAACTCCAGTTTAGAATATCTTTTCCGTGAAATTTCATTCTTGGACCTAATTCACCTTCTAATTTTGGAAAAACATAATATCCTTCTGCCTGAGAAGCCCATTTTCCTAGAGGCCCTTTATTGTCCTGAATTCTTTCGAATAAATCTTTTACCATAATATAATAATGTCGTAATAATTTTAACTTAAATCAGCGAGCAAAAATAATCATTATTATTCTAAAATTCAGAGAGTCATTTATTTTTATTGAAAAATACTCAGTATAATCTATTTAACAAGACTAAACCTGAAATAATTCATAAAAAAATAAATATCAAATTACACTTCTTTTAGTTGTCAGAGATGCCATAATTAAAGCCAGCCCCAGTACCAAAAGAATGCTAAAAATTAGAATACTGTGATAATAACCTGAAATACTTCCTTCTCCAAAAAAGAAAAACAAGCCCTGAAGAAACAACAAAACTTCTGTCAAAATATATCCTGAAATAAAGCATTTCACCCCTGTTTTTAATAGGGGAGAATTGGGAGAAAGCATTTTATTCTGAAGCAAAATTCCAAACAAAAATCCGGTTATAATTCCTAAAGTCGTTAAATGAATAAATCCAATTACAAAATTTCGGATTTGATGGGATACTTGAGCTAAATTTGAAAAAATAGTTAGCAATTGGATTCCGACTTTGAGAAACAAAGAACATAAAGCCAAACCGTAAACACTTTTTGTTGTTTTATCTAAAGTATTTTTGAAATGATTGATTTGAGGTTTGAGCATTTTGTAGAAGTAAATAAAAGCGCCAAATTGAAGCAAAACTCCCAAAGCATTAATATAGCTTAAAATATCTTTTTCGACAAACCAGCGAACTGGAAAACAAACCGTTAAAAGCGTAGAAACAATCATCAAAAAGTAAAACTTCTTAAACTTAACCTCATCAATTTTATCCTGAAATTGTTTTAAAAACAAAGCCAAAATTGCCAGTATAAACCAGCCATTAAACTGAAAATGAACAAAAAACTGAATCGCAATCTGATAAAAAGCACTTTGTTTTCCTAATGTACTTACAGCTGGTCCAAGGCACCAAACCCCTAAAGTCGATAACATCATAAATAATACTGAAGTCAATAAAAGTTTTTGTGACGGAGATTTATCTCTCAAACTGTCTTTCCAGACCAAACGACAAAAAACGTAACTCAATACAATATGCAGTGTCGAAAACATAATCGAAAACAAAGCATATCCCTGGATTGGAAAAGCAATCATCATTCCGATAACCGAAAATTCTGTCAACCAAAATAAACGGTTGTAAATTGGTTTCAGGCTTTTTTCTTTTGGAATAAAAAAATGAACCACCAAAACATAAACAATCATATAAGCCCAGCCCAACATGGCAACATGCGAATGCGCATGAAGCAGAAAACTATAGTTTAAAAAATCTAAAGAAAAAAGATACATAAAACGCATTAATAATCCGAAAACGCAAGCAATCAGAAAATTAAAAAAACAGCAAAATATCCAGCTTTTTTGAGAATTCATAAATGAATAAATTTTGTTTAAACACATAGATACATAGCTTCTGCAATAGTATAAAGGCATTTCACTTGCATAAATACACATAGCTCTATGCGTTAAAAATCTAGATTTACTCCCTTTTATTCGTAAAAAATCTATGTTTCTATGTATTTAATTTGAATTAAAATTAAGATTTCCTGAAATAAAAAACACCGATAATTATCATGTTTAGATATTTTATCGATGCTTTTCGAACTATTAAAATTAACCTTTATTGTACTTCTACAAATTCTTTTTCTAAAATCACCGCTTTTGGAAATAAAATATTGTTTTCCAAATGAATGTGTTTGTGCAAATCTTCTTCGAATTCCTTGAGCATTGCAAAAGTTACTCTGTAAGTGGTACAGGCATCAGCCGGCGGATTGTAATTATCTGTTAAAGCAGCAATTTCCCTAAAACGCTCTCCTTCATTATCGTGTTCGTGCATCATCATTTCAATCGGATTTGAAACTGTTCCGAAAGAAGGCTGAGATAAAATACCATCAGATTCTTTGGTTTTCACCATTCGTTTTATAAATGGGAATAAAACCAATTCTTCTTTTTTCATGTGCTGAGACAATTCGCCTGCACAGCCAATAAAAAGCTCATTAATTCTGAATAATTCTGGGTGATTAGCGCCATGCACTTTACATAATTTGTCTAAAAACGGAAGCAGTACATTTGTCTTTTCTTCAACATAACGGTGATGCGTTTTCTCAATATAATCTGCTAATAAATCTAAAGGCCATGAATTAAA